>NCJR01000330.1 GCA_002282555.1 Rhodobacterales bacterium 34-62-10 | reverse complement strand
CAATGCGAAAAACGCTCTGGCGTCCCAAAATGCCTGAAAAAATCCTTGAAAAAAGACATCAGAGCGTTTCCTGCCGCCCACCTTCCGTCTGTGATCGTGATGGGTTCATTGGACCCTGTTGATTGTTGGACTGGATTTTCTCCATGGAGACTACATCGGAGGTTCTCCCGGTTGGCGGCCGGGGTCGTCGGAACCGGAAATGGCCGGATGGGCTGAAAGCACGGATCGTGGCAGAGACGCTGGTTCCGGGCAGCACTGTGAATGCTGTAGCGCTGCGGCATGGTGTGCCTGCGAACCATCTGTCCTCCTGGCGGACGCTGGCGCGGACCGGACGGCTGGTGCTACCTGCGCCGGAGGATCCTGCGGAATTTGCGTCACTGATCGTTGCACCAGTTGACGATGCCCCGCTTGGTAAAACGGGTGCGCAGGATCGGCCGGAGATTGTCATGGGCGCAGTCGTGATCCGGTTGGAAGCCGGGGCCTCAGCGGAACGGATTGTATCGGTCGTGCGCGGCTTGGAAGCCAACCCATGATGTTCCCTTCAAACCGTGTGCGGGTTCTGGTCTCAACGCAGCCTGTGGACTTCAGGAAAGGTCATGATGGTCTTGCGGCAGTCGTGTCGTCGGTGCTGCGCAAGGATCCGTTCACCGGCACGGTGTTTGTGTTCCGCTCGCGCCGTGCCGATCGGCTGAAGCTGCTCTACTGGGATGGCACAGGACTGGTGATGGCCTACAAGCGGTTGGAAGATACGACCTTCACTTGGCCCGCGATCAAGGACGGGATGATGGCGCTGAACCACGCTCAGTTTGAGGCCCTGTTTGCCGGTCTTGACTGGCGCAAGGTCAAGGCATTGGAGATGCGCCCACCTGCTGCGGCAGAATGAATCAACCACTGTCTTTTGCGTGTTTTTACAAGGGTTTTATCATATTATCGGGCGATGATCGCGACACCCGCCATTGACCTTTCCACTATCCCGGCCGCCCAGCGTGCAGTGGTTACGTCGTTGATGGAAACGATCGCAGCACTTCAGGATATTACCCAACGCCAACAGCATCTGATCGCTGAACTGAACCATGCCCTGCATGGCAAACGGTCGGAAAAGCTGACCGAGGATGAACGACAGCTGGCGTTTGAGGATCTGTCCATCGCGCTGGCCGAGGTCGAGGTGCAGAAGGAACATCTGGCCGCCAAGGCAGGTGACAAGACGGCAACCAGGCCCGCGCCAAAGCGCACCATAGGTAATCTTCCGGCCGCGTTGCCGCGCATCGAGGAGGTTATTGAACCCGCCAGCCTGATCTGTCCTTGTGGCTGCGGTGTCATGCACAAGATCGGTGAAGATCGCAGCGAGCGGCTGGACATCGTGCCGGCGCAGTTGCGTGTGATTGTCACCGTGCGCCCGAAATACGCCTGCCGGACCTGCACCGACGGCGTGACCCAAGCTCCCACACCAGCGCACCTGATTATGGGCGGCCTGCCGACCGAGGCCAGCATCGCCCATGTGCTGGTCAGCAAATATGCCGACCACCTTCCTTTATACCGCCAAAGCCAGATCCTGGCGCGGGCGGGTCTTGATCTGCATCGCGCCGTCTTGGCCGATTGGGTCGGCAAGGCAGCATTCCACCTCAAGCCCGTTGTTGACCGGCTGGCTGAACACCTGAAACGATCCGACAAGCTGTTCATGGACGAGACCACGGCCCCGGTGCTGGATCCGGGGCGGGGCAAAACCAAGACAGGTTATCTCTGGGCACTGGCCCGCGATGACCGGCCATGGGGCGGTGAAGATCCACCCAGTGTGGTCTACTTTTATGCCCCGGGCCGGGCGGGCGAGAATGCCGAAACATTCCTGACAGGTTTTAATGGCATCCTGCAGATCGACGGATACCAGGGCTACAACCGGCTGACCAAACCCACGCGCAAGGGCGGCACCCCCATTCGCGTGGCCCATTGCTGGGCGCACGCGCGCCGCAAGCTCAAGGAAGTCTTCGACCGCGATGGATCACAGATCGCCGCCGAGGGACTGCGCCGCATTGCCGAGATCTATGCCGTCGAAGCTGATATCCGTGGCACCTCCCCCGGCCAGCGATTGTCTGCCCGCCAGACCTGCAGTGCTCCACTGGTCGCAGCCTTCGGCGACTGGCTGCAGGCCCAACGCCGCAAGATCTCGGCTAAATCCCGGTTGGGCGAAAAGCTGAATTACATCCATAACCACTGGGACGGGCTGCAGACCTTCTTGGCCGATGGCCGCGTCGAGATCGATAACAACCGCGTCGAAAACCTGATCCGCCCCATCACACTCAATCGGAAAAACGCGCTCTTCGCGGGGCATGACGAAGGTGGCATCGCCTGGGGCCGCATCGCCTCGCTGATCGAGACCTGCAAGATCAACGACGTCGAGCCCTTCGCCTATCTCAAGGCCACCCTCACAGCGATCGCACATGGTCATCCGCAAAGTGGCCTCGACGATCTGCTGCCGTGGAACTTCAAGCCGTCAAGCTGAACCGCCAGTGCCCT
>NCJR01000329.1 GCA_002282555.1 Rhodobacterales bacterium 34-62-10 | reverse complement strand
CCTCGTCCACCTTCTCGGCCTTCAGCACCGCAACCGGATGGGGCCGCAGATGAAAGTTCATCGCATCGGCCACCTTGTTGGGCCGGTCCTGCCGCAAATCCATATGCGCCACCTGCCCGGTGGCATGCACGCCTGCATCGGTCCGGCCCGCGCCAATCACTTCCACCGGCCCGCCATCGAGCCTGGCAGCAGCCTCCTCCAGAACGCCCTGGACCGTCTGCAGGCCCGGCAGGCGCATCCAGCCCTGAAAAGGGCCGCCATGATATTCAATCAGAAGTCTGTAGCGCGGCATGGCTATGCCCGCTGCCAAAGGCTGGGCGCCGGGTCAACAGGCTAATCAGCCACCGAAAGCGGCCGGATAGGTCAGCGTGCCCCGTTCCGGCCCACCCGGCGCCAGGCGCAGCGCCATGAAATGCGGCCCGGACCAGGGCGCGTCGAAGGGCTTGGCCGTCGCCGCACTGAACCCGAATTTCGGATAGTACGTATCATGGCCCAGCACAAAAATGATCGTTTCGCCTGCCTCTTTGAGGGCTTCCAGGCCATGACGGATAAGGCTCGCCCCCACGCCCTGTTTCTGAAAGCTCGGTTTGACACTCATGGGGCCAAGCCCTGCCGCCATGGGCGCGCCATCGACCTGAATACAGAAAAACTCGATATGGCCGATAATCACGTCGCCCCCAGTCGCGACCAGGGAAAGGAGGCTATCCTTATCGCGGCGCAAGGCATGCACAATGGCGCCCTCTTCCGGCCCGCCAAAGGCTGCATCATTCAGCGCCGCGATGGCATCCTTATCTTCAGGCCGTGCGGGACGGATCGAGTAAGCCATCAGCTGAGCTGTGTGCCTTCCGGCAGCGGCGTGCCCGCCAGGAAATCTCGCGCATCCAGCGGCTTCCCGCCGGGCTTCTGCAGGCGCAGCAGACGTACCACGCGGCCATCGCCGCAGGCAATGCTCAGCCGGTCATCAATCGCCGCCCCTGGCACAGCAATGGTGGCATGATCCGTCAGCTCACTGAAGAGAACTTTCAGCCTGACCGGCCCCTGCCCCAGATCGGCTTCACACCAGGCGCCCGGCGCCGGCGACAGGCCCCGGATCTGGCAATCGATCTCGGCCGCCGGTTTCGTCCAGTCGATGCGCTGGTCTTCGGCGGTGATCTTCTGAGCGTAAGTCATGCCCTCTTCTGTCTGCGCAACGGGCTGCACGCTGCCATCGGCAAGGCCCGCCAGCGCGCGGGGCGCAAGCTCTGCGGCGAGGGCGGCGAGCCGGTCATGCAGGCTGCCGGCGGTATCCTGTAGGGTAATGGGTGTACGGACAGAAGCGAGCACCGGGCCAGTATCAAGCCCCGCTTCCATCATCATCGCGTCCACGCCGGTTTCCGTGTCCCCCGCCATGATCGCGCGCTGGATCGGCGCGGCGCCCCGCCAGCGCGGCAGGATGGACGCATGCATGTTGAGGCAGCCCAGGCGCGGCGCGTCCAGAATAGGTTGCGGCAGGATCAGGCCATAAGCCACCACCACAGCGGCATCGAGGTTCAGCGCGGCGAAGGCGGCTTGTTCCTCGGGCTTTTTCAGCGAATTCGGCGTGCGCACTTCCAGCCCGCGCGCCTCTGCAAAGGCGTGCACGGGGGTCGGCGTCAGCTTCTGGCCGCGGCCTGCCGGGCGCGGCGGCTGGGAATAGACGCAGGCAATCTCATGGCCCGCCGCGATAAGCGCCTCGAGCACGCCTTGCGCGATGGAGGGACTACCCATGAAAGCGATGCGGAGGGGCATGGCGGGGCTCCTTCGGCTTTACGCGCCTGAACTCTATCAATAAAATATCTGCGCCGTCTCAAAATCGCGATGGCAATCCATTGCCACCGACCAGCGCGACGATCACGGCAGCGACCAATACTGCCACTAGCCACCGGAACCGCATGTCCCGGAAAAAACGCATCAGTTGGCGTCTTCGCGGATCGCGCGGATCTTGGCCTTGCGCACCTTGTCGATGGCGCGGTCGCGCTTCAGGCGGGAGAGGTAATCGATGAACAGCGTGCCTTCGAGATGGTCCATCTCATGCTGGATGCAGACCGCATAGAGGTCTTCGGCCCACTCATCGACCTGGTTGCCGTTATAGTCCAGATAACGGATCCTGCACCGGGCGGGGCGTTCCACCTGGTCGAAAATATCAGGCACCGAGAGGCAGCCTTCTTCATAAGGCTTTGTTTCTTCGATGGTTTCGACGATTTCCGGGTTCACGAAGTAGCGCGGCTGAGGCTCTTCGCCTTCGCGCGCCAGGTCCATGACGATGACCCGGAGCGGCACGCCGATCTGGATGGCCGCGAGGCCAATGCCCGGCGTCAGGCGCGGATCGGGTACGGTGAGGATTTCGCGAATAGCCATGACCGTCAGATATGCACCCCTCACCCCAGCGTCAACGGGAGATCACTCTGCGGGCAGCTTTGGCGGAGGCTCAAGCGGCAATTGGCCCGTGTCAGGCGTATTGGCCCGCGCCTCGATCAGCTTTGCCTCCGGCGGCACTTTGCCGGGCGGGGCAATCTGCATGTCCTCGAACTTTCGCAGCGTCGGCAGCACGCGCTTGTCGATGGAGCCAAGCAGGCTGTTATAGTGGTCAACAGAGGAATTGAGCGATTTACCGAGCTTTTCGGTATGCCCCAGCAGAACCCCGATCCGCGTATAGAGTTCTGCGCCCAGCTCAGCGGCAGCCTGCGCGTTTTCATTCATTTCGTGCTGACGCCACAGATGCGCCACGGTCTTGGCCAGCGCAATCAGCGTCGTGGGCGTCGTAACGATCACGGACCGGTTCATCGCTTTTTCGATCAGGTCAGGCGCCTGCTCCAGCGCGGCGGCGAAGAAATTCTCCCCCGGAATGAACATGGCGATATAGTCAAACCGGTTGCCGAGATTGGACTGGTAGTCCTTTGAGGCCAGCGTCGTGACGTGCCGTTGTACGCTGGCCGCATGCTGCTTCAGATGGGCCTGCCGCTCGGCCGGGTCGTCGGTGTTGGTGGCAGCCATATAGGAGGCGAGCGATACCTTGGAATCGATCACGATCTGCCGGTCGCCCGGCAGGCGGATGATCGCATCAGGACGCTGCCGGCCGTCTTCGGTTTCGTCATGCACCTGCTCGCTGAAGTCGCAATGAGCAGAAAGGCCGGCCTGTTCCATCACATTGCGAAGCGTCATCTCGCCCCAGCGCCCGCCGCCCTTTGGCGCGGTCAGCGCGTTGACGAGCTTGCCGGTCTCGGCCGTGTTTCTGTGCAGGCTTTCGGCAATCGCGCGCACCTGCTCGGAGAGGAGTGACTTGTCCTCCACACGTACCTTCTCGATCGCCTCCACCTTCTGCCGGAAGGTCTCGAAATTCTCGCCGATGGGTTTCATGAGCTCTTTGAGTTCGCCCTGCGCCCCTTCCCGGTGCCGCTTGAACGTTTCTTCCGCCCGTTCGAGGAACATGGAGTTGGCCCGCGCCAGAACGCCCTGGGCGAGTTCCGCAAATTTGCGCTCATCCTCGGCGCTGCGCGCCTCTGCCGCGGCAAGCTTCAGTTCCGCATCGCGCCGCGCCGCCTCCAGCGTCTGCTCACGCTGGCGAAGGCGGGAAAGTTCGTCCTGGGCAGCATTGCGCTCGGTCAGCAGGCGTTCGCGCTCAACATCCCCGCGCTGACGGGATTGCCAGAGATACACCCCCAAACCCGCCGCAATGAGCAGCAGGACGACATGCACCAGGTCAAACCCGG
>NCJR01000328.1 GCA_002282555.1 Rhodobacterales bacterium 34-62-10 | reverse complement strand
GGCCGCGCGTCCTCAACCGGATCGGGGCGCCATGCCACGGGCTGCACCCGCGCATCTTCGGATACAAGCCGCCGGATAGAGGACAGCACGTCCTCGATTGCCACATTGGTCACAGGATCGCTCATGTCGGATTACCACTCTCGCCTCGTCACGAAGTGTATCCGCTGACGGGCCTCCACACAACTGATAGAGTGTATTTTACTCGCGCCCCAAAGACTTCAGCACCTGATCCAGCTGACGCCCCTGACGGCTGATCGAACTGGGCGCAGACTGCACCTGATTGTAATAGGAACCGGGATCATAGATCTGCACCTGCAACCGCAGGTTCTGCGCCGTCAACTGCCCCATCGAGGACAGCAAGCCATAGGCCGCAACATATTGGTTCGACACCGCCGTGATCCGGTTGGCCTGCGCATCCAGCAATTCCTGCTCGGCGTTCAGCACATCCAGCGTGGTGCGTGCGCCCAGCGTCGCCTCCTCGCGCACCCCTTCAAAGGCAGTGCGCGCCGCGCGGATCTGCCGGTCGCTCGCCTCGATCGCGGCGCGGGCCACATCGACACGGGCAAAGGCCGTGCTCACATTCTGCGCAATCCGCTGCGTCGTCTCGAACAGGGCCGACCGCGCGGCAGTGCCAAGGTTGATCGCCTGCCGCTCCAGCGCGGAATTGCGCCCGCCCTGATAGATCGGGCCGGTCACGCCAATGCCGATGCTGCCACCCCGGTTGTAATCGCTGCCCCGCAGATCCTCGGTGATCCCGTAACGCGACTGCAACTGCACCTGCGGAATCGCCGATGACTTGGCGATCAGAACCCGCAGGTCCGACACCGTCACCTCATGCTGCGCCCGCAGGATGTCGGGATGGCCCCGCATCGCCACGGCCTGCGCCGCCGCAACCGAAGCAGGCCGCGCCGGCAAGGCCGGCGGCGCCGCCAGCGCATTGGCATCACGCCCCACGGCAAAGCGATAGAAGGCCCGCGCCTCGGCCAGATCCCCCTCGGCCTGCGCCAACAGCGCATTGGCCCCCGCCAGACGCGCCTCGGCCAGCGCCACATCGGTGCGCGTCACTTCGCCCACCTCGAAACGGTCCTGCGCCGCGCGCAATTCCTGCGTGATCACCCGCACGTTGTTGCGCCGCAGCGCCACGATCTCGGTGTTCGAACGCACATCCATATAGGCCTGCACCGCCTGCAACAGGATATTCTGCTCGACCCCGATCAGGGCCTGCCGCGTCGCCAGCACGGATTCCTTGGCAATATCCACGCCCATCCGCGACCGGCCACCATCGTAAAGCAGGATATTCGCCGTCAGCGCCAGCGATCCGCTGCTATCCTCGGTGCTGCGCGCCAGACCACCCGTCTGCGAGGACCGCGCATCGCCATTGCTATAGGTCACATCCGCCGACCAGCCGATGATCGGACGCAGCGCCGACAGGGCCACGCCCACATCCTCATCCGCCGCCCTGAGCAGCGCACGGTTCTGCTCCAGCAGGCCCGAATTGTTGTAAGCCCCCGCCAGCGCATCGGCCAGCGTATCCGCCAGCGCCGCCGCAGGCGCGCCCAGAACCAGCAGACCCGCGATCATCCCCGCCACAAAGCGCGAACTGCGCCGCCCCTGCCCGGCCACGCCGCGCATCGTCTTGCCTGTCATGTCGAACCTGCTCATCGCTCTGTCCCGTTTTGCTGCAATTGGTCTTGCTATTCTATACGTCCCAGTGCGCCCTCTCCGTCAGAGACTGAACGCCGCCTGTCTTTCAAATCCTTCCAGCACGGGTGCACTGGCATTGAAGGCAAAGCGCCAGCTGATCCCGCCATCCAGCTTGTAGCCGATACGGACCACGCCCAGCGCCCCTTCCATGAACAGACACGCAATCCGCCCGCCATCCTTGATCTGATCCGACACGGCCGCGGGCAGATCGGCCACCGCCCCCTCGATCACGACCGCATCATAGGGTCCGTGCTGCGCCGCCCCCTCGGCCAACGGGCCGTGATGCAGGATCACATTGTCCGCCCCTTCGCGCGACAGGATGCCCTGCGCCTCATCTGCCAGATCGGCATCGCTTTCCACCGCGACCACCGCCTCGGCCAGCCGCGCGATCACCGCCGCCGAATAGCCAAGCCCGCAGCCCAGATCCAGCACCAGCTCGTCGCGCTGCACATCCAGCGCATTCAGCATCTTGGCCAGCGTGCGCGGCTCCAGCATCACACGGCCCCGGCCCAGATCAAGGTTCTCGCCCACATAGGCAGCCTCGCGCAGGCTGGCGGGCACGAACTCCTCCCGCGGGATCGACAACATCGCCTCGATGATCGGAAATTTCGTCACATCCGAGGGTCTGATCTGCGTATCCACCATGGTGGTGCGGCGCGCGGCATAATCTGTCATCAGCTAAACTCTTCTGTTCAGTCTCTTGGCAGTCTTTTGTCCCGACATTCCCCAAGTGGCGTGCCAGGTGATGTCAAGATCGCCTGATTTTGCCAATTGAACAAGCTTTTTTCGCCCTGAGCGGTGTCTGTGGTCGCCCA
>NCJR01000327.1 GCA_002282555.1 Rhodobacterales bacterium 34-62-10 | reverse complement strand
GTGACGACGGCGCCGCAGGCGGCCAGCAGAGGGACACAGATCAGAAGGGCGAAAAGGGTTTTCAGGCAAAGACTTTGACGCAATGGTTCACTCGCAATCGGAAATCAACAAGGCGGTGGCTGTGACCTCAGGCTGGCATGCAGGGCCATGCAGTTCAAGATTTTTCCCGAAGCGGTGGCGCGAGGGGCGGCCGGGGATGCCTCCGGCGGGGATATTTGAGGCAAGAAGAAACGGGGGGCGTGGCCCATGACAGCCAGCATCATCGACGGCAAGGCATTCGCAGCAAAGCTGCGCGAGACGGTGGCGCGGCATGTGGCGCGCCTTGCGTCCGGGCATGGCATCGTGCCGGGTCTGGCCGTGGTGCTGGTGGGCGCGGACCCGGCCTCCGAGGTCTATGTCCGGTCCAAGGGCAAGATGACGGTCGAGGTGGGCATGCGGTCCTTTGAGCATCGGCTGAGCGCGGATACCGATGAGGCGACCTTGCTGGGCTTGATTCAGGCGTTGAACGATGACCCCCAGGTGCATGGTATCCTTGTGCAATTGCCGCTGCCAGCGCATCTGGATTCCGATCTGGTGATCAATGCCATCGATCCGGCCAAGGATGTGGACGGGTTCCACATCTCGAACGTGGGGCTGCTGGCGACGGGGCAGAAGGCGATGGTGCCCTGCACGCCGCTGGGCTGTTTGCTGATGCTGCGCGCGCATCACGGCCACCTGTCGGGGATGGAGGCCGTGGTGATCGGGCGCTCCAACATCGTGGGCAAGCCGATGGCGCAGCTGTTGCTGGGCGAAAGCTGCACGGTGACGATTGCCCATTCGCGCACGCGCGATCTGGCCTCTGTGGTGCGGCGCGCCGATATCGTGGTGGCCGCCGTCGGCCGCGCGCAGATGGTGCCGGGCGACTGGATCAAGCCGGGCGCGACGGTGATCGACGTGGGCATCAACCGCATGGATATGGGCGAGGGCAAGACACGGCTGGTGGGCGATGTGGATTTCGACAGCGTCGCCGCCGTTGCGGGCGCGATCACCCCGGTGCCGGGCGGCGTGGGGCCGATGACCATCGCCTGCCTGCTGGCCAATACGGTCACCGCCTGTTGCCGCGCCAATGGCCTGCCCGAACCCGAGGGGCTGACGGTCTGAGGCTTGCACGTGGTGCCGCGCGGATCAGGCGCGCGCCGCGACCGGGACCATGGTGCCTTGCAGGATCGCAATCAGGGTCAGGGTGTCGCCCTGCTGCGCATGCACTTCGGCGCTGACCACCATGAGGCGCCGGCCCGGTTTGATCACCCGGCCTGTGGCCATCAGCAGATCGCCCACGGCAGGGGCCAGAAGGTTGATCTTGATCTCGGCGGTCAGGACATCGCGGTCGGGCGGCATCAGGCTGAGCGCGGCATAGCCCGCCGCACTGTCGCCCAGAGAAAACGTCAGGCCCGCGTGACCAAAGCCCTGCTGCTGACGCAAACCCGGCAGGATTGGCGCTTCGATCCGCACCTCGCCGGGGCTGACCCCGGCAAGCCTTGCGCCAAGGGTCTGCATCATCGTCTGGCTGGCAAAACTGCGTGTGATCCTGTCGATCGTGATCCGGTCGGAATGCGCCATGCTGCGTCTTGCCCTTGCGTGAGGTTGCGCGACGTTGACAGCCGGCGCGCAAGCGCACAGCATGCCCCGATCGTCACAAATAAATTTTTCTGGATAGTACCGTTGAACCCTCTATATGACAAAGTATTGAATAACGATCATTATGGAATGCCCGTTGATACACAATGCGCTGAAGATTGCGGGACTCGCTCTTAAAACGAAAGAAAACCTCGCGATCGCTGTTCTGGGTATTCTGGCCGCTGTGGTCACCGGGCCGTTCGATACGTCCCGCAGCCTGACATTTCCGATGCAGGTCCTGTATTGGACCGTGATCGTTCTGTCCTCGGTTTTTGTTGCGACGCTGGTGCAGGAGGTGATGCGACCCTTTGTGCGAACAAACGTCTCGTGGCAGAGGATCCTTGCCTATTCCCTTGGGATGGGGGCGGTTTATGCACCGATCTGCTATCTGTGGACATGTATGATCGTGCCGCCACTGGATGGGACCATGATGCCCTTCCACTGGTTCGTGATCGACGTGACACTGATCAGTTATGTAGTGTTCGCGATGCGGCTGATCATGCTCAAGCGGTTGCGACTGGCCGAATTCGAAGCCTCGGAAAGTGGGGCGATACCGGGACCGGCGGACGAGGCACCACGCCCGCTGCTGTATCGCCGGATCGCGGCGACGGATCCCGGACCGATCCTGCGGATCGAGGCGCTGGATCATTTCGTCAACGTGGTCACGCCGCTGTCAACCTATCAGATGCGCCTGCGCTTTGCCGATGCGGTCGAGCAGATGGAGGGGGTCGCGGGTGTGATCACCCATCGATCGCATTGGGTCGCGTGCGATGCCATCGAGGGTGTCCAGCGCGAGAATGGGCGGTTGTTCCTGCGGGTCAAGGATGGTGAAAAAGTCCCTGTCAGCCGCAAATACCGCGCCGCACTGGA
>NCJR01000050.1 GCA_002282555.1 Rhodobacterales bacterium 34-62-10 | reverse complement strand
CGCAGGCGCGACAGGTTCCGGGTGAACCTGACCAAAGCGGCAGGGCTGTGAAGACCAGGAATCTTGAGGCGTTGGTGAAGCGCTAAGGTGAAATTCCAGTGCTTCAGTTTCAGCTTACTGCTTCAATTGAAATCGGGAGCTAAACGCGACACACGCGGACAGGTCTGGCCTGCCCCTACCGTCATCAGGCGGCACCAGATACATCGCCAGTTTCATCTTTTTTATTATGGTCAATTCACATGTAATGCGCATTTTTAGTATATTTTGCGCAGTACCTGCGTGTTTTATTTTTCTTGCCATTACCCACGATAAGTCCGCCTTATCGTGGGTGTTGAAACTGGCGCAGAAAGTGGGCATTCTGGCCCGCGAAACCAGTCGGAAAGCCGTCGGATCAATGGTCGGAAACAGTGCCCAGCAACGACATCCCGGGAAGGCCCGCCGCCTTGCGGTCGAAGGTGACCGTTGCCTGGCAGCCAGCCCCCTGTCCTGCCAGCGCGATCATCTGATCGGCAAAGCCGGGGCCACCCTTGCGATAGCGATCAACAGCAATCGCGGCACGGTCAGCGGCCTCGATCACCAACTCACGCGCCTCCATCAGGCCGTCGAGAGCCCGGGCGATGTCTGGTCGCGGCAAAGTATAGGCGCGCTCCAAGACCCAGACCAACTCGATCAGCACCTCGCGGCAGATGAAGCCGGGTGCCCCTTCGGTAAATGTCGCCATCAGGTCCTGCGCGGCCTTGGCCTGTGCGACATCGTCCTGCACCAAAAAACGGACGAGGACATTGGTATCAAGCCCGGTCATGGGTACGGACGTTTGGGACGTCATTGGCCGGATGCGCCTTTTGCAATCGCCTCGTCCATATCTTCAAGGCTCGCCCGCTTGTCGGTCCGGTCCTTCAGCAAGCCTGCCAGTTGCATGACGGGCCCGCTGCGCACCAGTCGGACCTCACCACCATCGAGGATCATGTACCGAACCCGGTCACCGGGGTTGAGTTGGAGTGCCGCACGCACGTCCTTTGGCAGGGTGGTCTGGCCCTTGGTCGTCACGGTCGATTCCTGCATGGCAGCCTCCAAGGGGATTTATTTGAGCTCCTTACATATAGCGATTTCGCCTTACTTCTGCAAGGTGCAGGCATGAGTGTGCTCGGCCTACCCGCCTATGCCCAACTCTCTGACGCGGATGAGGCGGCACTGAGCGATCTCTACCGCCGCGGCACGCCTCCCAACACGCTGCGCGCTTGGGAACGGGATCTGGCCTATATCGCGGCCTGGAAGATGGCCTCGTTCGGCAGGCCACTTGACTGGCCCGAGGACGAAAAGGTCGCGCTGCGATTCATCCTCGATCACGCCCAAGACCTGACGGAAAAGCCCGGGCCTGCCCAAGATGTGGCGATGGAGTTGATCGCTGTCGGATTGCGCCGAGAGCTTACCTGCCCTTCCCCAGCCACGCTGGACCGCCGCATCGCAAGCTGGCAAGCGTTCCACCGCATGCGCAATCTGCCCTCGCCGTTCTCGTCGCCCCTTGTACAGCAGGCACGTCAGAAATCTCGGCGCGCCAATGCCCGGCCTCGCGTCCCCAAATCGCCCAAGCCAGTGACCCGCGACATTCTGGAAGCGCTGCTGGCCTCGTGCGACGACAGCCATCGCGGTATCCGCGACCGCGCCATGTTGATGTTGGCCTTTGCGTCCGGCGGCCGGCGGCGGTCGGAGGTTACGGCTCTGAACGTCGAAGATGTGGGACTCGAAGATTTCGCCGCCAAAGGTCTTGTCTGGCTGCGCCTGCTGGAGACCAAAACCACAAAAAAGGATCAGGCTCCGCGCCTGCCGATGAAGGGACGAGCCGCCCGTGCACTGGTGCATTGGCTGGACGTGACAAAGCTGACCAGTGGCCCGCTGTTTCGTCCCGTCTCCCTTTCCGACCGCCCCCTCCCCCGCCGCCTTGCCTCGGATGCGCTGCGGACGATCCTGCGACACCGGTTGGAGCTCGCTGGGATGCCGGCAGACTTTGCGACCCCGCACGGACTGAGGGCGGGCTTTCTGACACAAGCTGCACTCGACGGTGCCCCACTGGCCGCCGCGATGAAGCTGTCGCTGCACCGCTCTGCCGTGCAGGCCCAGAAGTACTATGCCGATGTCGAGATCAGCGCGAACCCGGCGACGGACCTTCTAGGTGACTGACTTTGCAGGAAAACGGTCGTTTATTAGCGGTAGATAAGTTTGGCTCCTCATCCGCAACAAGAACCAGGGGCCGACGGGCCTCGTAAAGTTTGAAAACCTGCTCGATAAACCCGATCGAATTTTTACGCACCACTGCTGTCGCATCAAGCTGCGTGGTCTGCATATCTGAAATTCCTATGCCGTCATTCCGAAAAGAATGTGTTTTGGCATTTGTTGTGTGCTTATGTGACCAAAGTTTGTCAGGTATTCGTTAATGGTATGGTATCTCGGGTCATCAGAGTAGCGTAAGTTGCTCCGGATGAATGATCGCCTCAAAATTGTTTCAACTGACCGCGCGCAGATCAGGTGATGTCAGACCTGCGCATCGGGCTGCGTGAACAACGTCTTCAGCTTGCCTGCCTCGGTCATGATATGATGCCGTGCCCTGACCCGGTGATAACCCGCATCGCAACGCGCCTCCATATCCTGCGATGATATGGACTGGCTTTGCGCCATCGCCTCGGCCAGCTCATTTATCGTCCCCGCAGGCACCAGCCAGCCATTTTCGCCCGGAATGACCAGTTCGGGTATGCCAGCCACAAAAGTCGAAATGACGGCACGCCGCTGCGCCAATGCCTCCATGATCACCACGGGCAGGCCCTCAATGAAACTGGGCTGCACCAGCACATGACAGTTCCTGATCTCCTGCCGCACCTGATCCGAATTGATCCAGCCCGTGATCCGCACCGCATCCGACAGGCCAAGCGCCGCAATCCGTCCCTCGATCATCCCGCGCAGCGCCCCATCCCCTGCCAGAACAAGACGTGCGTCGGGATGATGCGCACGCAGCTTCGCAAAAGCCTCCAGCAGCACCAGATGCCCCTTTTCGACATCCATCCGCCCAATGCACAGAAAGGCCCCTGCCCTGCCCGCTGTCTCGACCGTTTCAAAGGAACTCTCCGGCAGGCCGCAATGCACCACCTTGATCCGCGGCCACAGATCTGGCGGCAGATGCCGCATCAGCTGACTGCGGGTATAGGCGCTGATCGCCGCCACAAAAGACGCGCCTCTGAATTTCTGCGGCAAGGCCAGACGGGGAGCATGATCGAACTCATCATTTCCATGCACCGTGAAACTATAGCTCGGGCCCCCCATGACCTTGACCAGATGGGCAATTTCTGCCGGGTTCGTGCCGAAATGCGCGTGCAGATGCACGACGGGTCGCTGGTCCAGCCAATCCATGATCCGGCAGGCATGGGCCACATAAACCAGATGATAGGGCCACGGCCGCATCCCACCGCGCGCCATCGCCATCGCAGCCTTGACCGCACGCCACACACGTCCGGGATGCCGCCAGCCGCGCTTCACCGCCCCCAGCATCAGGTCCACGATGCCGTTCCTGAGCGTATAGGCCGTCTTGTCCCGCTCCTCCAGATCGACGGGGTCTACCGCGTCCCCATCCCAACCGCGCAGGGCAAAACGATCGACCGTCACGCCCAGGGCTTCCAGCGCCAGGATCTCTCGCCGGATGAAGGTATGGCTCACCTTGGGATATTGGTTCACCAGATAAGCGACGCGCAAACCAGCGTTTTCCTGCATGTTAGACCCTATTCCTCCGCCTGACGGCCATAAACATCCTCATAGCGGATGATGTCATCCTCGCCGACATAGGCGCCGGTCTGCACCTCGATCATCACCATCGGCAGCTTGCCGGGGTTTTCCAGCCGGTGAATCGCGCCCACGGGGACATAGACCGACTGGTTCTCGGTCAGCAGTCTCACCTCATCGCCCACGGTCACGCGCGCGGTGCCCTCGACCACGATCCAATGCTCGGAGCGGTGCACATGGCTTTGCAGGCTCAGCGCCGCGCCCGGATGCACCAGGATGCGCTTGACCTGAAACCGCCGGCCAAGCGCCAGGCTCTCGAACCAGCCCCAGGGCCGGTGATCGCGCGGGAAAGTCTCGGCCTGCGCGGCCCCCTTGGCGCGCAGCACATCGACCATGCGTTTCACATCCTGCGCCCGGCTCATATCGGCCACCAGCACCGCATCGGGCATGGCCACCGCCACGATATTGCGCAGACCGATCCCCACGATCTGCAACCCCTCGGATTCCGACCGCAGCAGCGTGTCCGCACAATCAATCGCCGTGGCAGGACCGCCCAGGGCCACGCCATCCGCATCCGGCCCCATCTCGCGCCAGACCGATTCCCAACCGCCCAGATCCGACCAGACGCCATCATAGGGCACGACCGACAGGTTATCCGCCTTCTCCATCACCGCATGATCGACACTGATCTCGCGCAACTGGCCCCAGGCTTCGGGGTCCAGCCGCAGCAGGCCCAGATCGGGCCGCGCCCCCATGACCGCCGCGCGGGCAGGTTCCAGCAGATCGGGCGCATGGGCGGTGAAGGCCGCGATCATGTCGCGCGCCCGGAACAGAAAGATGCCTGCGTTCCACAGGCAATCCCCCTGCCCCAGAAGCGCCTTGGCGCGCTCCAGATCTGGTTTCTCGACAAAGCGTAGCAGATCGACCGCCGCCCCGCTGCCATCGGGCCGCGTCGCCAGTTGCAGATAGCCATAGCCGGTTTCCGGCCGGTCCGGGGTGATGCCGAATGTCACCAATCGACCCTGATCCGCCGCTTTTGCCCCCTCGGCCACCGCCGCATGAAAGGCCGCCGTATCGGGCAAGACATGATCCGCCGGCGCCACAAGGATCAAGGCCTCAGGGTCCGTCTGCTCCAGATACAAAGCCGCCGCCAGCACGGATGGCGCGGTATTGCGCCCCACGGGCTCGATCATCACCGCCAGCGGGTCGATCTTCAACGCCGAGAGTTGCTCGGTCACGATGAAGCGGAAATCCGCATTGGTCAGGATCACCGGCCGCTGATAGGACAGCCCCGCCCCCTGCCCCGTCAGCCGCGCCGCCGTCTCCTGAAACAGCGTCCGCTGCCCCACAAGCGGCACGAACTGCTTGGGATAGCTTTTGCGCGACAGCGGCCACAGCCGGGTGCCCGACCCGCCACAAAGCAGCACAGGGTAAACATGTCTCATCAGATCACTCTCTTCGTGATTTCGTCCAGTGACGCTTGGACCACAGTACCGCACAGGTGAAAATCAGCAAATTCCATGCCTTCGGGTGACACGGGACACGACTCGCCCCGCAATAATCCGCGGATTGGGCAAGATTGCGCCCTTATTCTGGCACCGCAAAGATACCGGGCACCATCTCCTCCCAAAAGGCAAAGATCGCCTGCGCGTTGATCGCCGAGGCCCAGCCGAGGCGCGCGAACTCCTCGCGCCCCGTCTCATCCTCCAGTTGCGACAGGAACAGCCGCCTGTCGCTGTCGCGCTGCGTCGGGTTGCGCGCCTCGGCCACCTCGCGCACACGGGCCAGCTTGCGCGCCCGCTCGCGCCGCGCCGCACCGACTTCGGCCTCCCGCGCGGTCGCCTCGCGCTCGGCCTGGGTTGCCGCCTCCATCCGGCGTGCGGCGGCCTCAACGGCCTCGGGTGTCGGGGTCGCGGCCTCTTTCGGGCGATAATCGTCTCTGATTGCCGCACTCAGATAGCGCGCGGCATCTTCCACCCCGGCAGTCTCGCGCACCAGACGCAGCTTTTCACTCACATAATCTTCACCATGTTCCGCAATCCATTGCCGCGCCAGGCGGTCAGACACCCCCTGCCCCGTCAGCGCCGCATAGATCGTGCTCGACCGCACGCCTTCGCTATCGTCGATCTCGAACATGGCCAGCTGTGGGTTTTCCTTGATCAGAAAGCGGATCTCCGTCACCGCGCGACCCTCCTTGCGCAGCTGCGGCGTCAGGATGATGTTGGATGTCTTGTTCACCTCGGCCACGGCGGGTTTGATGATCTTGGCGTTCAGATGCTTGAATGTCTCGTAATAGACACTGTCATCCACCCCCATCAGCCGCCGGAACAGATCCAGCGGCCACCATCCGGTGCTGCCCGTGCGCACGAAACGATAGCAATTCTCATAAAGCGCCAGCGCATGACCGCTGGTAAAGCGGCGCTGGATATTCAGGTTGATCAGCGCGAAGACCTTGGGATCATGCAGCTTCTCGGCCAGCGCGGGCGAATAGGCATATTCGCACACCCCCCCTTTCAGCTTGGCATAGGACAAGAGCGCCGACACGCCCCACTCCTGACGCCCCTTGTCATCCAGCATGTCCCATTCGGCAACCGTCTCTGCAAGCCCGCGCAGAGCCTGTTTCAGCGTCTCCATGTCATTCGAGTTGTAACCGATCATCAGGCACAGGGTGCGCGCGTCGATCCGGTGCTTGGGCTGGCTGACCAGCGTGTCATAGGCATTGAGCAGCAAGACATTCGACAATTTGCGCTGCAACAGCGACAGCTTGCCCGAGACATGGATCGCGGCCACGTTCTTCTTGACCGAGTCCCGCTTCAGCGCCCCGCTCAGGGGGATCGCCGCCTGTCTGATCTCCGTCTGCGCCATGGCCTGCCCGCTCTTGGTTCACACTCTATCCGGTGCTCGCTCAGTCTTGCAGAAAAAGCACCCGCCTTCAACTCTGCTTTGGGTGCCCATATACGGGATCACCCGCCGCGCAACGCCTTCCCGTAAACGGGTTCCTTTCGGCGCGCACCGACGCAATCCGCCCGCCCTGCCCCGCGTTTCAGGGCTTTTCAGCCCCCCTTCCGCGCCGCAGACTGCGAATCACAGGCTCTAATCCCGCTGGATTAGTCTCTCCTGCGAATCGGTGCCCCTCTTCCCGCATCCGGGCACCTCTCATCCCGCAAACGGGTGCCCTTGATCCCGCAGACGGGTGCCTCTCGTCCTGTATCCGGATACCGAAACATGGCTAAACCTCTGATATACAACACTTAATATGACATAAAGATTCTATAGATACCTAAAGAATCTACAACTTTCTGGCTCTGTGCGTTCATTTTCAGTTAAGGATTCACGGGCAGACTGCCTCCTTTCGCGGAAAGACACGGGTTCCGGCCCACAAAGCGCGATGGATGATTCACATTTTTTCCGTGATGTGCGATTGTTTGCCTCACAGCACAGAAATCATGTGACATCGAGGCAGACAGCGACAATGACGAAAAAGCAGGATCTCTATACACCGCCCTATCAGAACCTCGACCCCGCCCGTTCGGCCGCGAAACTGGGCGAGCCTGTGGACACCGCCCGATTCGCCAAGGCCGCCGCCTTTTGCGAACGGGGCCGCTCCGATCTGGCCAAGCGCGGCTATTCCCCGGATGGCACCAAGCGTTTGCGTAAATTCTCCACCTGGGAAATCTGCCGCTACCTTCTGCCCATCGCACCCGCCCACTTCCGCCGGGTGCTCAGGAACAACCCCGACTTGCCGCAGGGCGAAGGGGCGAACGGCTCCAAATGGTTCACGCTCGAGGAGGTGGTTTCGCTGCGAAACCATTTCGCGGCCGAAGGATTGGCCTCCAAGAAATACCTGCCCTACCGGCCCAAGGGCCTGCCTGCCAAGGTCGCGGCGGTCGCCAATTTCAAGGGCGGCGTCGGCAAGACTTCGACTGCGGCGCATCTGGCGATGTCGGCGGCGCTGGATGGTTACAAGGTGCTGGTGATCGACCTCGACAGCCAGGGGTCCATGACCTCGATCATGGGCGGCAAGGTGGCGGATGAGTGGTCCACCGTCTTCCCCTTGCTCGCCAAGGATTACGCCCTCGCCGTGCAGGAGGAGAACCGCCTGCGCGAGGCGCGGGGCGAGACTCCCCTGCCCCTCGATGAGACCCTGACCGAGGCGCTGACCGTCTCGGCCTCGGATGTGATCCAGAAGACCCACTGGCCCAATATCGACCTGATCGGCGCGCAGCTGAACCTTTATTGGGCCGAGTTTCAGGTGCCGGTCTGGCGGATGGCGCTGCGAAACTGGCCGCTCTGGGATGCGCTGACCCATTTCCTCGAGAATGAGGGCATTCTTGAGCAATATGACATCGTCCTGTTGGATACCCCTCCTGCCCTCGGCTATCTGACGATCAACGCCCTCGCCGCCGCAGACATCCTGCTGGTGCCCTTGGGGGCGTCCTTTCTGGAGTTTGACAGCACGGGCCGCTTCTTCGACATGCTCTATTCCACCTTCGCCAGTATCGAGGAGGGTGAGAATTCCGCCCGCCGCCGCGCCGGTCTGCCCGAGATGAAGTTCGAATGGGACGTGGTCCGCGCGTTGATCACCCGGTTCGATGCCAATCAGCAGACCGATCTGGCCAATGTCATTCAGGCCTATTTCGGCGATTTCATGAATGCCTACCGGCAGGAATTCACCGCTTTGGTGGGCCAAGCCGGCGAGCAGGTGAACGGAATCTACGAGGCGGATTATCGCGACTTCAACCGCGACACCTATGCCCGCGGGCGCGATGCCTTTGATCGCACCTATGCAGAGTTCAAGGAAATCCTGATCGGTGCCTGGTGGCGCGATCAGGCCATGGCCGAGGCGCAAGCCGCCGAGGCCGCAACCGAGGAGCAGGCCGATGGCTAAACGCAAACGTCTGGAAGCCCCCAGCGCCGACGCGCTGAAAGAGATCGAGGAGGGTTTCGCGCGCGAAACCTCATCCGGTGGCCCGCTGGGGCCGATGCCACCTATCGCGCAGATCGCCGGCGAGGCAGCCGCGGGGGCGTCAGCCCTGGGTGCGCGCCGCGCGCGACACGGCGGATGCCGAACGCTATCGCAAGGCTTTGGCCGCCGGTCTGGTGGTGCAGGAGCTGCGTCTGAGCGACATCGTGACGGACGCCATGTCGCGGGACCGGATGTATGTGGACCCCGAGGAGATGGACGAGATGATCTCCTCGATCCGCGCGCATGGTGTGCGTCTGCCGATCGAGGTGTTCGAGACCGATCCTTTGCCCGATGGAACGCCGCAATACGCGCTGATCTCCGGCTGGCGGCGGTTGACGGCGATGACCGCGCTGATGGTTGAGAAGCGGGGTGAGCTCTTTACCACGATCAAGGCCATCGTCCGTCCGCGCGGTCATGTCGCCGATGCCTATATCGCCATGGTCGAGGAGAACGAGGTCCGCAGCAACCTGAGCCAATATGAGCGCGGGCGGATCGCGGTTCTGGCCGTGGGGCAGGGGGCCTTCGGGTCGGTGGAGGAGGCGGTGAACGCGCTGTTCCACGCCGGCAGCAAGGCGAAACGGTCCAAGATCCGCGCCTTTGCCGAGCTGCATGAGGAGCTGGGCGATATGCTGAACCATGCCGACAGGCTGAGCGAGCGGCAGGGGTTGCGGGTCGTGAACGCAATCCGCGCCGGTCTGGCCTCGCATCTGCGCGACGCGCTGGAGACGGGGCAGGCGATGGGGGTGAGCCGGGATGCGGCGGCGGAATGGGCGCTGATGGAGCCGGTGATCGTGAAATCCGAAGCGGTGGACAAGCCTAGCAAGGCCCCCGGCCGCCCGCGCCAATCCCCGCCGCGCCGGACCGAGGTGGGCGATACCTATGTGCGTTTCGCCAATGGCATCACCATGGTGCGCGACCGTGACAGCCGCAGCCATTACATCCGGTTGGAAGGGCGCATCGTGAATGACGAGCTGATTGACATCGTCATGACCGAGATCCGCCGTCTGCTGGAGCCGATCTGAGGTTTCGCGCGCGAAACCTTTCCGCCGGGGGCATCCTGACGGCAGATCATGAGGGGGGAGGTTTCGCGTGCGAAACCTCCCCCTTCTCGCATGGTGGGGCTGGGCCGGGATGCGGCCCCCATAGGTTTCGCACGCGAAACCTATGTCCGAGATGCGGGGCAGGTGGGGGCGAATCCGGGGTGGGGTGGTGCCTGTTCGGTTTGGGTCAAAACCTGCTCTTTCATGTTCGGCTTTACGCATATTGCCGATCTGTCGCCAGATAAGGTCATGAAATTGCTGATTTTTTCCAAAACGAACATTAACGAAAACAAATCACTTTCTTTTTAGGGGGCATCCGTTCATAAATTCCCCAAGGTTTCTGCGTTCTGGGGAGAGGCGCGTGACGTCATCACAGCCACAGCACATCGTCGATCTGTTCGTGATCGGTGGTGGAATCAACGGGTGCGGGATCGCGCGCGATGCGGCGGGGCGGGGGCTGTCCGTGCGCCTGGTCGAGATGAACGATCTGGCCTCGGCCACGTCTTCGGCTTCGACTAAGCTGTTCCATGGCGGTCTGCGCTATCTGGAGTATTTCGAGTTCCGCTTGGTCCGTGAGGCGCTGCTGGAGCGGGAGGTGCTGCTGCGCGCGATGCCGCATATCAGCTGGCCGATGCGGTTTGTCCTTCCTTATCATAAGGATATGCGGTTCGAGGCGGAAACCCCGGCCTCGCGCCTGCTGAGCCATATCATTCCCTGGACGAAAGGGCGGCGGCCCGGTTGGATGATCCGGCTGGGGTTGTTTCTTTATGACAATCTGGGCGGTCGCAAGATCCTGCCGGGGACAAGCACCCTGTCGCTGCGCGGCACGGTCGAGGGCGCGCCCTTGCAGGACCGTTTCGAGACGGCCTTTGAATATTCCGATTGCTGGATCGAGGATTCGCGGCTGGTCGTGTTGAACGCCCGCGATGCCGCCGCGCGCGGGGCCGAGATCATGGTGCGGACCAAACTGACCAGCGCCGAACGCGAAGGAACATTCTGGCGCGTCACGACACAGGACATGGACACAGGCGAAACCCGCAGCCATCTGGCGAAGATGCTGATCAACGCGGCCGGCCCCTGGGTTGGCGATATTATCGCCACGAAGCTGCGCGCCAATTCGCAGGACGGGGTCCGGCTGGTGCGCGGCTCGCATATCGTGACGCGGCGGCTGTTTGACCATGAGAAATGCTATTTCTTTCAGGGCGAGGATGGGCGGATCATCTTTGCCATCCCCTATGAGACGGATTTCACCCTGATCGGCACCACGGATGCGGATCATGACGACCCCGCCCGCGCGCCTGTCTGCACGCCGCAGGAACAGGCTTACTTGCTGGATTTCGCGAACCGCTATTTCAAGCAGAGCCTGTCGGATGCCGATGTCGTCTGGACCTATTCAGGTGTGCGTCCGCTTTACGATGACGGGGCCAGCAGCGCCACGGCGGCGACGCGGGATTATACGCTGAAGGTGGACAGGACCGGGGGTGCACCTGTCCTCAATGTCTTTGGCGGCAAGATCACCACCTATCGGCGGCTGGCCGAGGCGGCGCTGGAGAAGGTGGGGGGCGTGTTTCCCGGTCTGCCCGGCCCCTGGACGGCGGGGGTGCCCTTGCCCGGCGGGGATTTCCCGGTGGAGGGGGTGGAGGATCTGGTGGCGCGGTTGCGCGCGCAGGTGCCTTTTCTGACCGCGTTCTGGGCACGGCGTCTGGTGCGCGCCTATGGGACCGAGGCGCTGGACATGCTGCACGGGGCGCAGGCTGCGGCCGATCTGGGCCGTGATTTCGGCGCGACCCTGACGGAACGCGAGGTGGCCTGGCTGATGCGGCATGAATATGCGCGCACGGCCGAGGATATTGTCTGGCGGCGCAGCAAGCTGGGTCTGCGGATGGACAAGGATCAGATTGCGGCGCTGGACGGATGGATGCGGGCGCATCGCCACATCTCAAGCGCTGAGGCGGAATAGGGGAGGGGGCAAGATGACGCTGGAACTGAGGGGCGTGTCCAAGCTGGTGGAGGGCAAGACCCATATCCACCCCACTGACCTGACGCTGGAACGGGGCACGATGAATGTGCTTTTGGGGCCGACGCTGTCGGGCAAGACATCCTTGATGCGGCTGATGGCGGGGCTGGATGCGCCGACCACCGGGCAGGTGTTCTGGGACGGCAAGGATGTGACCGGGCAGCGCGTGCAGGATCGCAAGGTGGCGATGGTCTATCAGCAGTTCATCAACTACCCCTCGATGAGTGTGTATGAAAACATCGCCTCGCCCCTGCGGCTGATGGGGGTGGACCGGGCCGAGATTGATCGGCGTGTGCGCGAGACGGCGGCGATGATGAAGCTGACCCCGATGCTGGAGCGCAAGCCGCTGGAACTGTCGGGCGGGCAGCAGCAGCGTTGCGCGCTGGCGCGGGCCTTGGTCAAGAATGCGGGGCTGGTGTTGCTGGACGAGCCTTTGGCGAACCTGGATTACAAGCTGCGCGAGGAGATGCGGGTGGAGATTCCCCGCATATTCGAGGCCTCGGGTGCGATTTTCGTCTATGCCACGACCGAACCCGAGGAGGCATTGCTCTTGGGCGGGCATGTCGCGACCCTGTGGGAGGGGCGTGTGACGCAGTTCGGGCTGACGCCGGATGTCTATCGCAAGCCGGTGGATGCGACGACCGCGCGGGTGTTCAGCGATCCACCGATGAATTTCCTGCAAATCGCCAAGACCGGCGCCAAGCTGATGTTCGGCGAGGGGCAGTCGGCCCCCGCGACCGGAAGCCTGCGCGATCTGCCGGATGGGCGTTACACCGCCGGGTTCCGGCCCAACCACCTTGAGATTGCGCGCCATGCGGCGGATGCGTTGGAGTTCAACACATCCCTGCTGGTGACAGAGCTGACCGGGTCCGAGACTTTCGTGCATCTGGACCATGACGGCGAGCGGTGGGTGGGGTTGATCCACGGGATTCATGACCTGAGCCTGGGGATGCCCCTCAAGGTCTATCTGGAGCCGCGTCACGTCTATGTCTTTGGCGAGGATGGCGCGCTGGTCGCCCCCGCCGCTTACGCGCTGGCAGCCTGACCGGAGGAGGGACAGATGGCCAAGATCACGCTGGATAACCTTGCACATTCCTATCTGGCGCAGCCGCACGAGGAGGCGGATTTCGCGCTCAAGGCGTTGAACCACGATTGGGAGGATGGCGCGGCCTATGCCCTGCTGGGGGCGTCGGGCTGCGGGAAATCGACGCTGCTCAATATCATATCGGGGTTGCTCAGGCCCAGTCAGGGGCGGATCCTGTTCGATGGTCGCGACGTGACGGATGCGCCGACGGCAGAACGCAATATCGCGCAGGTGTTCCAGTTTCCGGTGGTCTACGACACGATGACGGTGCGCGACAATCTGGCCTTTCCGCTGCGCAACCGGGGGCGGGACGAGGCCTATGTGATGGAGCGGGTGAACGAGATTGCCCGCATGATCGGCATGGAGGAGATGCTGAACCGCAAGGCGCGGGGGCTGACCGCCGATGCCAAGCAGAAGATCAGCCTGGGGCGCGGGATGGTGCGCAAGGATGTGAATGCGCTGCTGTTCGACGAGCCGCTGACGGTGATTGATCCGCATATGAAGTGGGAATTGCGGACGCAGTTGAAGAAGCTGCATCACGATTTCGGCCATACGATGATCTATGTCACCCATGACCAGACCGAGGCGCTGACCTTCGCGGATAAGGTGGTGGTCATGTATGACGGTCGTGTGGTCCAGATCGGCACGCCGGAGGAGTTGTTCGCCCGGCCCGCGCATACATTCGTGGGCTATTTCATCGGCTCGCCCGGCATGAACGTGATCCCCGCGCGGGTCGAGGGCAATCGCGCCTATGTCGAGGGGACAGAGTTGCCGCTGGGGCAGGGCTATGGTCGGCTGGAGGGCAAGGTCGAGATCGGCGTGCGGCCCGAATTCGTGCGGCTGAGCCAGAGCGGCGGTCTGCCCGTGAAGGTGCGCCGGGTCGAGGATGTGGGGCGGCACAAGATCGTGCGGGCCGAATTCTTTGGGCATGAGATCAACATCATCGCGGGCGAGGATGAGCGGATCGCGGCGGAGGCCACGCGCGTCACCTTCGATCCGGCGCATGTCAATGTCTATGCGAATGACTGGCGCGTGAACGGGGAGGCTGCGTGATGAACAAGACCGTCAATCAGAAGGCGTGGTTCCTTGTTCTGCCGGTGCTGCTGCTGGTGGCGTTTTCCGCCGTGATCCCGTTGATGACCGTGGTGAATTATTCGGTGCAGGACACATTCGGGAACAACCAGTTCTTCTGGGCCGGGCTGGAATGGTTCGAGGAGATGCTGGCGTCTGAACGCATGTGGGATGCGTTGGGGCGGCAGTTGATCTTTTCCGCCATTATCCTGGCGATCGAGATTCCGCTGGGGATTTTCGTCGCGCTCAACATGCCGAAAAAGGGGGTCTGGGCGAGTGTCTGTCTGGTGCTGATGTCGCTGCCCTTGCTGATTCCGTGGAACGTGGTGGGCACGATCTGGCAGATCTTCGGGCGGCAGGATATTGGCCTGTTGGGGCATACGCTGGCCTCCCTTGGGATTGATTACAATTACACGCAGAATTCGGTTCATGCCTGGGTGACGGTGATCGTCATGGATGTCTGGCACTGGACCTCGCTTGTGGCGCTGTTGGCCTATGCCGGGCTGCAATCCATCCCGGATGCCTATTATCAGGCGGCCAAGATTGATCAGGCAAGCCGCTGGAAAGTGTTCCGCTATATCGAGCTGCCCAAGATGGCGGGCGTGTTGATGATCGCCATCCTGCTGCGCTTCATGGACAGTTTCATGATCTATACCGAGCCTTTCGTGGTGACGGGCGGTGGCCCCGGCAATGCGACCACCTTCCTGTCGATTGATCTGGTGAAAATGGCGCTGGGGCAGTTTGACCTTGGCCCGGCGGCGGCCTTCTCGATCATGTATTTCCTGGTGATCCTGCTGATTTCATGGGTGTTCTACACCGTCATGACCAATCTCGACAAAAGGGACGGATGAGCCATGACCGATGCAACCATAACCCGGCCCGCGCGGTCCTTTGCCTTTCCGGCGGTCAAGTCCAGCGCCGTCGTCATGGGGCTTTATCTGCTCTTCCTGCTTCTGCCGATCTATTGGCTGCTGAACATGAGCCTCAAGACCAATACAGAGATTCTGAACAGTTTCACGCTCTGGCCCAGTGACCTGACGCTGGACAATTACCGCACGATCCTGACCGACCCAAGCTGGTATATGGGGTATGTCAATTCGCTGATCTATGTGGTGATGAACACGGTGATTTCGGTCGCGGTGGCGCTGCCTGCGGCCTATGCCTTCAGCCGTTACAGCTTCATGGGGGACAAGCATCTGTTCTTCTGGCTGCTGACCAACCGGATGGCGCCGCCTGCGGTATTCGCGCTGCCCTTCTTTCAGCTTTATTCCTCGGTCGGGCTGTTCGACACGCATATCGCGGTGGCGCTGGCGCATTGCCTGTTCAACGTGCCGCTGGCGGTGTGGATCCTTGAGGGGTTTATGCGCGGTGTGCCGCGCGAGATTGACGAGACCGCCTATATCGACGGCTATTCCTTTGGCCGCTTCTTCGTGCGGATCTTCATGCCGTTGATTTCCAGCGGTATCGGCGTCGCGGCGTTTTTCTGCTTCATGTTCTCCTGGGTGGAACTGCTGCTGAGCCGCACCCTGACGACGGTGGATGCAAAACCCATCGCGGCGATCATGACGCGGACGCAGGGCGCATCCGGCATCGACTGGGGCGTGCTGGCGGCGGCGGGGGTTCTGACCATCGTGCCGGGGGCCTTGGTCATCTATTTCGTGCGCAATTACATCGCCAAGGGCTTCGCCCTGGGGAGGGTGTGATGGTGGTTGTGCTTGGCGTGATCCTTGTGGGCTTCATCGTCTTCGCTCGGCGTCCGCTTTGGGCCGGGGGGGCTTTGAGCAAGGCGCTCTATGTTGCGACTGTCGTTTCCACCGCCGGCCTGATCCTGCTGCTTGTCATCGAACGCATCGAGGCCATGGGAGAATATCAATGATGGATCTGTCATGGATGGCATGGACCTGGCCCACGGCGCTGTTCTTCGTCAGCATCGCCTCATTGCTGATCATCTTCACGGTGCTGGCGATCAAATTCCCCGAGGAGCCGCGGCGCGGCATCCTGCGGATTGAGACGACGCGCGGGGATCGTCTGTTCATCACGTTACTGGGGTCGGCCTTCATCAATCTGGGCTGGCTGGGGCTTGTGGGCGCATCGCAGCCCTATGCCCTCATCCTCTGTCTGGTTTATGCTGCGGCGGTGTTCCGCTGGGTCTGACCGGATGATCCGCCGGGGGAGGGAGGGACCCCCGACGGCACGACAACCCTCACGCCAACGGTTCAACATGGGAGGAAACCAAGAATGAGCCTGAGATTCAAATCAACCACGGCGGCGCTGCTGATCCTGGCGGGCCCGGCCTTTGCGGACATGAACGCGGCGACCGCGTTTCTGGACGCCGAGATCGGGGACCAGTCCAGCCTGACCCGCGCCGAGCAGGAAGCCGAGATGCAGTGGTTCATCGACGCGGCCAAGCCCTTTGCGGGGATGGAGATCAAGGTCGTCTCGGAAACCATCACGACGCATGAATACGAGAGTCAGGTTCTGGCCCCGGCCTTTACCGCGATCACCGGGATCAAGATCACCCATGACCTGATCGGCGAAGGCGATGTGGTCGAGAAGTTGCAGACGCAGATGCAGTCGGGCGAGAATATCTATGACGCCTATATCAACGACAGCGATCTGATCGGCACGCACTGGCGCTATCAGCAGGTGCGCAACCTGACCGACTGGATGGCGGGCGAGGGGGCTGCGGTCACGAACCCCGGTCTGGATATTGCGGATTTCATCGGCACGCAGTTCACGACGGCCCCCGATGGCAAGCTCTATCAGCTGCCCAGCCAGCAGTTCGCGAACCTTTACTGGTTCCGCTATGACTGGTTCAACGATCCCAAGAACCAGGAGGATTTCAAGGCGGCCTATGGCTATGACCTTGGGGTGCCGGTCAACTGGACGGCCTATGAGGATATTGCCGAGTTCTTCACCAACCGCGACCTGAGCCATCTGGGCGTGGAAGGCACGGTCTATGGAAACATGGATTACGGCAAGAAAGACCCGTCCTTGGGCTGGCGTTACACCGATGCCTGGATGTCCATGGCGGGCATGGGCGATGTGGGTGAACCCAACGGCCTGCCGGTCGATGAATGGGGCATCCGCGTGAACGAGCAGTCGCAGCCGGTGGGTGCTTGCGTGGAACGGGGCGGTGCCGCCAACTCGCCCGCCGCTGTCTATGCGGTGGAGAAGGCGATCAAATGGCTCAAGGAATATTCGCCGCCGTCGGCTGCGGGGATGACCTTCTCTGAGGCCGGGCCAATCCCGGCGCAGGGCAATATCGCGCAGCAGATGTTCTGGTATACCGCCTTCACGGCCGATACCGTCAAGGAAGGTCTGCCCGTGATGAACGAGGATGGCACGCCGAAATGGCGCATGGCGCCCAGCCCGCATGGGGTTTACTGGGAAGACGGCATGAAGGTCGGCTATCAGGACGTGGGCTCCTGGACCCTGATGCAATCGACGCCTGTCGATCGCGCGCAGGCGGCCTGGCTTTATGCGCAGTTCGTCACCTCGAAGACGGTGGATGTGAAGAAGGCGCATGTCGGCCTGACTTTCGTGCGTGAATCCACCATCCAGCACGAGAGCTTTACCGAACGTGCCCCGCGTCTGGGTGGTCTGGTCGAGTTCTACCGCTCGCCCGCTCGCGTCGCCTGGTCGCCCACGGGCACGAACGTGCCGGATTATCCCAAGCTGGCGCAGCTCTGGTGGCAGAACATCGGGGATGCCATGTCCGGTGCCAAGACCGCGCAGGAAGCCCTTGATACGCTCTGCTCGGATATGGAGCGCGTGATGGAGCGTCTGGAACGGGCTGGCGTGCAGGGCGACATCGGCCCCAAGCTGAACGAGCCGCAGGATGCGGAGTTCTGGCTGAACGAGCCGGGTTCGCCCAAGCCCAAGCTGGAGAATGAGGACGAGGAGCCGATGACGGTCTCCTATGACGAGCTGATCGCGTCCTGGAAGTGATCTGACAAGGACCGGGGCCGCCTGTTGCGGGTGGCCCCGGTTCAATCACCCGATCTTGCCGCGCTTGCAGTGAAGGATAGGGTGGGGCAGGGGAGGTGATCCCCGGCACAAGCGTTTCTCAAGACAAAAGACCAAGGGGGGGCAGATGGGCTATATTCTGGCCATTGATCAGGGCACCACATCCAGCCGCGCGATCCTGTTTGACGGCGATCTGCGCGTGGCGGCCGTGGCGCAGGAGGAGTTTCCCCAGCATTACCCGGCCTCGGGCTGGGTCGAGCATGATCCGACGGATCTGTGGATCACGACAGCGGGCACCTGCCGCGCGGTGATGGAGAAGGCCCGGATAAGGGCCGAGGACATCGCCGGGATCGGCATCACCAATCAGCGGGAAACCACGCTGATCTGGGATCGCAAGACCGGCAAGCCCATTCACAACGCGATCGTCTGGCAGGACCGGCGCACCGCGGCGCTGTGTCAGCGCCTCAAGTCCGAGGGGCATGAACCCGTCGTGACCGAGCGGACGGGGCTGCTGCTGGACCCCTATTTCAGCGGCACGAAAGTGGCCTGGCTTCTGGACAACGTCGATGGCGCGCGGGCGCGGGCCGAGGCGGGAGAGCTGGCCTTCGGCACCGTCGATACATGGCTGATCTGGAACCTGACCGGGGGTGCGGTTCATGCGACCGATGCCACCAACGCGGCGCGGACGCTGCTTTACGACATTCGCAAGGGGCGCTGGTCGCAGACCATGTGCGACATGCTGGGCATTCCCATGTCCCTGCTGCCAAAGGTGCATGACTGCGCCGCCGATTTCGGCATGGCGCGCGGCGATCTCTTCGGGGCGGAGATTCCGATCCTTGGCGTGGCGGGCGATCAACAGGCCGCGACCATCGGGCAGGCCTGTTTCCAGCCCGGCATGATGAAATCCACCTATGGCACCGGCTGTTTCGCGCTGCTCAACACCGGCGATCAGCCGGTCATGTCGCAAAACCGCCTGCTGACCACGATTGCCTATCAACTGGACGGCAAGCCCACCTATGCGCTGGAAGGGTCGATCTTCATCGCGGGCGCTGTGGTGCAATGGCTGCGCGACGGGCTCAAGATCATCCGCGAGGCGCGCGAGACGCAGCCT
>NCJR01000326.1 GCA_002282555.1 Rhodobacterales bacterium 34-62-10 | reverse complement strand
CGATGGCGAGGCGGGCTATGGCTATGTGCTGGAGGAAGACCCGGCCCTGCCCCCGCAGAGCTTTACGCGCATCGAGATCGAAGCGCTGCTGATCGGCCTCGCCGAGGCGCAGAATTCCGGTGACGGGGAGATTGCCGAAGCCGCGCAGCTTGCCCTTACCAAGGTGATCACCACCCTGCCCGAACGCCAGCAGCGGGAAGCGGCCCATGCCGTGCACCACGTGTTCCGCTATGACCGGCGGCAGGTGCCCGCGCGCGACCTGGCGCTGATCCGCGCAGCGTGCTGGGAGGAAGAGGCGTTGCGCCTTTCCTATCGCGACGAGGCGGGCGCAGCAACAGAGCGGATCGTCCTTCCCCTGACGATCCTCTATGCCGAGAAGGTGCTGGTGCTGCTGTCCTGGTGCCAGCTGCGACAGGACTGGCGGAGCTTCCGGATTGACCGGATTGCAGCGGCCGAGCGGACGGGGGAAAGCTTCCGTCCACGGAGGGTGTCGATGCTGCGGGAGTATGTGGGGCAGATGAAGGCGCGGGGGCAGCCGGTTTAGGGGCTTGTATTTTTTCCTCACCCACCCCCACCCTATCCCTCCCCATAGTCATGGGGAGGGGACCTGTTGCGTTGCAGGGTGAGACTAGCGTTTCGGCGGAGAGCAACTTGCCCCCTCCCCACGGATGTGGGGAGGGTTGGGGTGGGGTTGCTCTCGGCTTTTCAGCGCTGCATCGCAGCGGCGATTTCGGGGCGGTCTTCGGCGGTTTCCAGGTATTTCGGCTCGGGGCGTAGGAGCGTTGCCTGTTCATAGGCGTAGCCATAGGCGAGGAGAGCGGCGTCGGCATCCTTGCCGCCCATGAAGGAGACGCCGAGGGGGATGCCGTGGACCTCGCCCATGGGCACGGTGAGATGAGGATAGCCCGCGACGGCGGCGAGATAGCCTGCCCCGGCCCATGCGGGCCAGACATCGCCATTAATGGGGTCGACGCGCGGCGAGACCGGGCCGGAAGGCGAGACGAGGGCGTCTACGTCATATTCCTTCAGGAGAAGGTCTATGCCGTTTTCGCGGGCGGCGGACTGGACGAGCGCGCGGGCATCCAGATAGGCCTGATCCGTGAGCGGACCGAGTTCATCGGAGGCTGTGAAGAGGTCCTGATTGAAGAGGGCGAGTTCTGTGTCAGCATTGGCGGCGTTGAAGGCGATGACGTCGCTGAGCGTGCGGGCCGCCACGCCCGGCGCGGCGGCGGCGAGATAGGCGTTGAGGCTGTCCTTGAACTCATACTGGAGGAGGAGGAGCGAGGCGGCCCAGAACTCGCCGGGCACGTCGCTTTCCTCAATCTCGACAATCTCCGCGCCGAGGGCGCGCATGGCCTCAAGGCTTGCCTCGAAGCGGGCGATGATGTCCGGGTTGTCGCCGACCGAGGCGCGCAGCACGCCGAGGCGTTTGCCCTTGAGAGCCTCCGGCGACAGGGCGGCGGTGTAGTCGGTCTCGCCTGCGTCCATCGCATTCATCATGAGGGCAGCGCCGGTGACGGTTTTGGTCATCGGGCCGGCGGTATCCTGGCTGGGCGAGATGGGCACGATGTCTTCCTGGGGGATGAGGCCGACGGTGGGCTTGAAGCCGACGAGGCCGTTGACGTTCGACGGGCAGATGATCGAGCCATTAGTCTCGGTGCCCACCCCGCCGGCAGCAAGGGAGGCGGCAACGGCGGCGCCTGTGCCCGAGCTGGAGCCGCAGGGGGAGCGATCAAGCATGTGGGGGTTGCGGACCTGTCCGCCCACGGATGACCAGCCGCTGATGGAATTGTTGGAGCGGAAGTTGGCCCACTGGCTGAGATTGGTCTTGCCGAGAATGACGGCGCCTTCGGCGCGCAGGCCCGCGACGAGGGGGCTATCGCGGCCGGTGATGTTTGCGGCGAGCGCGAGGGAGCCTGCCGTGGTCGCCATGGGGTCGAGGGACTCGATGTTGTCCTTCAGGAGGATGGGGAGGCCGTCGAGAGGGCCGAGCGCCTGCCCGGCGGCGCGGCGGGCGTCGGACGCTTCGGCCTGGGCGAGGGCGTCGGGGTTGATGGCGATGACGGACTGTAGGCGTGGGCCGGCGCGGTCGATGGCCTCGATGCGGGCGAGATAGGCCTGCGTGAGGGCGACGGAGGTGGTCTCGCCGCTGGCGAGGGCCGCGGAGAGCTCGGGAAGGGTTTTGGCGAGGAGGCCGGTGGCTTCGTAGCCGGGGGCGACGGGGGCGTCGGCGACAGGCGCTGGCTGCTCAGGGGCAGCACTGTCTGGCGCGGGCGTGGCGCAGGCGGCAAGCGCAAGCGCGCCGAGCGCGGCGGTGATGGTGTGGTTCATGGATGCCCTCTCCCGATCCCTGATTTGGGATGGGAGAGTAGCGTTGGTCGGTCCCGGGTCAATCGCGGTGCGCGCGTTACCAGGGATGACAGGTGTTTCGAACTTAGCGCGAGAACTTCTTGAACTTCAGGCGCTTCGGATTGACGGCGTCTTCGCCGAGGCGGCGTTTCTTGTCTTCGAGGTAGGAGGAGAAGTCGCCCTCGAACCATTCGACATGGCTGTC
>NCJR01000325.1 GCA_002282555.1 Rhodobacterales bacterium 34-62-10 | reverse complement strand
GCGGCCGATACCGCCGAAGAAGTGCAGGGCGTGATCGCACATGAGCTTGGCCATATCACCGGCGGACATATCAATCGATATAGCGAGGGCGTAGGGCAAGCGACCAATATCACCCTGCTTTCGATGCTGCTGGGCGCCGCAGCGATCCTGGCCGGTGCGGGCGAGGCCGGGATGGGGATTTTCGCCGCGGGGCAGCAGGCTGAGATGGGCAAATTCCTTGCGTTCTCCCGGGTGCAGGAATGGGAGCCAATTCAAAGCCCAGTGTCTTGGCGCGGCGCTGAAGGTTGGCGAGGACACGGGTGCGATGACGCTCTTCATATGCTGCAGCGCCGGGATCGTCATAGATCATGCCGAAGCGGAGGGCATTGTAGAACAGGACGGCGATCTTGCGTGCTGTCGCTGTCACGGCCTTCTGCTTGCCGATCCGGGACGACAGCCGCCGGTAGAACGCCCCCAAAGCCGTGTCACTGCGCCCGATGGTCGTCGCTGCCAGCCGCAGCAATGCCGCGGCCCGGCTGGACGACCTCCTCGTGCGCGATGACAGCACTTTGCCGCCCGATATCTTGTTGCCCGGTGCCAGACACAGCCACGAGGTGAAGTGCTTGGCAGTCTTCCACGCCCGCAGGTCCGTGCCGCATTCGGCAACCAGCTTCAGCGCGAGTGCAGGGCCAAGCCCGTGGATCCGGGTGAGATCGGTGCCCAGCACGCCATAGAGCGCGGCGCGCACATCGAAGGAGGGCGCGTTGGCCTGCTTGCGTTTGGTCCGAGCCGTGGGCAGGGCCGGAATGTCCCCATCGGCCTTTACGGTCAGAGCCGCGACGGCTACCTCCAGCTTGCGGTCACAGTCCCCGATCTTGGCCTGGTAGACGTCGTAAAGCTCCAGCGACTGGGTCAGGGCGAAGATGTGCTCGGCCCGATCGTTGCCGACAAGGGCTGCCTTGATCACCTCAATGGAGGAATGGCAGCGGATGTCACGGAACGCAGCCATCACTTCGGGGTCGCGCTCACCGGCGACGATGGCACGGATGATGCGCATGCCGGTGGCCCCGGTGATATCCGACACCACGTGGTGCAACTGCAGATTCATCTCCATCAGCGCCTTCTGCATGTGCTGGATATGGGCGGCGGCATATTCGACCAGCCGTTCCCGCTGACGCAGATAGGCACGTAAGGTGGCAATCTCGGCTACGGGGCGGAAACTGCCCCGCAAGAGGCCATAAGAATGCAGCTGCCGCAGCCAGCCCGCATCGCTGACGTCGGTTTTGCGCCCCGGCACATTCTTGGCATAGCGCGCATTCACCAAGATCACGTCGAACCCGCGCGCTTCCAGAACTTCGAACGCTGGGATCCAGTAGACGCCTGTGGATTCCATCGCCACGCTCGTCACGCCGCAGGCGTCGAACCAATCTGCAAGGTCGTGCAGGTCTTGGGTGAATGTTCCAAAAGCCCTGACGGGCATGTCGCAGGAATCGGGGTTCACTGCAGCCATATGCATGGTCGATCCGATATCGATCGCCGCCGCCGTGGGGTTAACCATCTTCAGGTCCGGGTGGCCACCGGTCGCACTCTTCGTCATGGCATCTCCTCCGACAGGGAAGAAGGGCGTGGGCCATGCAAGTCCGTCATCTTCCTAACCGGGATCGCCACAGAATGGCGTCACCACTCTCAAGTGCGCATCAGCCCATGTGCCACGTTTTTTAACGGGGTCTGACCCTCCAATAAGCCATCGGCAACAGCCCTTCGGGCGCAGCATAGCACAAGCGGTTTATACCGCGCACAGGCGGGCTGCGGCCCGTGACGGTTTTTTAAAATGTCGCGCTCCTGCTTCAGGACCGCATTCTCTCGCCGCAGCCGCTTCAGTTCAGCATGCAGATCGATGGGGGTCTCACTCGGCTCACTGGCGTCGTGCTCCTGGCTAAGCCACCGCGTCAGCGTCGATAACCCGATACCCAAATCTTCTGCTATCTCCCGCCGCGTCCTGCCGCTAGTCAATGCCAGCCGAACTGCTTCACGCCGAAACTCCGGCGTCGGCCTGTTTTCGTTTCCCATAGAACACCTCCTGGTTCCTCAGTTGGTGCTCTCCACTTTTGCAGGGCAAGTCCAAACATTATTGCAAGCGGTCCGAGGTCGCCGCGGTCGGACAAGGGCTTTGACGCCGCAGAGTTCGTCGCCGACCTGCGCCAAGCCTGTGTCACGCCGCATGTAGCGCAGAAATCGAGACATTCAGCGATCGACGGCTGCACGACCCGGCACGCGGGTTACGCCCTGTCGATTAAGCACCGCAAACGGATCGAAGAGGCCTTCGGCTGGGCCAAGACCGTCGGCGGCATGGCCCAGACCGTCTATCGCGGCCTCGAACGTGTGCGCTCCCGCTTCATCCTCACGATGGTCGCCAACAACCTTGCCCGGCTCCCCCGGCTGCTGGCTGCATGACGATTGCTAATGCCCCCCAGCACCCAAAGCTTACGGTGCGAGGAACCTGATGCCAATCCCCGAGGCTAGTGCAAAAAGGAAAACCGTTCCGGCCAGGCGACTATTTCAGCTACCTGCTAGCACCAGTGGATATGA
>NCJR01000049.1 GCA_002282555.1 Rhodobacterales bacterium 34-62-10 | reverse complement strand
ATCGCGGATCCGGAGATCGCAGATCGGCTCGCACGTCGCGCCAAGATCACTGACCAGCACGCAAACCGAGCCGCGCTTGCAATCCTGATGGCGGAAGCCCATCGGGCGACGCGCGCGTCCGCGAGACGGCTGCCGCCTGCATTCTTGGTCGATTGGCGGACAAGAAAACCGAGCGGATCACGGATGTTGGTTTCAGCCTGATCGAAGGGGCGACCGCCTGAGGGTCGGACGCGCCCGTCAGTCCTGTGTCAGGCTTGCCAGGTAAACCATGTCGGGTCCAAAAATCCTGTCGCTGTGTTCGGCCAGATATATCTTCATCCAAGGCGTGAAGCGTTCAGGGCGGCGGGCCACTTCCGCCACAAGGTCCTGATAGTTGATCCACTGGACCTCCATTACCTCATCCGGGTTGGGCGTGATCTTCAGCCCCGCATCGGCGCGGGCAAGGTAGATGTCGACGACCTCATGCTCGACCAGACCCGCGCCCACATCGGCGCGGTATTCCACGCGGTCGCGGTGTTCGGGATGCAGGCCGGTGATCCCCAACTCCTCGCGCAGGCGGCGGGTGGCGCAAACTTCGGGTGCTTCATCCCAATCGGGATGGGTGCAGCAGGTATTCGCCCAGAGGCCCGGTGTGTGATACTTGCCCATCGCGCGGCGCTGGATCAGCACGTCCATGCCCCGGATCACAAAGACCGACACGGCCTTGTGGCGCAGGCCGCGCTGATGCACCTCAAGCTTGTCGACGGGGGTCAGCGTGTCATTGACCCAAGCGGGGATCATCATTCTCATACGCGGCTCGCCGGGATCAGACGGGTCAGGTGGGCCAGGTTCTTGAGCCCGATCTTGAGATGCGCCATGGGACGCGCCCGCACCAGTTTCTTGTTCATATAGGCCTCGAAGGTCAGGCGTTGCACATCGACGTCATGGCAGAGCGACACGAACCGTTCGCGACGTTCATCGGACCGATAGTAAGCGTTCTGCATCGAAGCAAGAACCCGGAACACCATCTTGTGTTCCTTCATGAACAATTGCCGCGCCAGTTTCAGATCGCGCACGCGCCCCGATGCCAGACATGCGGCGGCGGCTGTCGCAGCAACCCGGCCCCCGACCATGGCATAATAGATGCCTTCGCCCGAGGACGGAGCCACGACCCCGGCGGCATCCCCGGCCAGCACCACGTCGCGGCCATTGTCCCAGCGGTCCAGCGGTTTCAGCGGGATTGGTGCACCTTCACGGCGGATCGTCTTGCAGTCGGTCAGACCCGCAGCAGCCCGCAGGTCAGCAGTGGCCTGTTTCAGATCGACGCTGTCGACTTCGGTGCCCATGCCGACGCTGGCAGATTTGCCGTGTGGAAAGACCCAGCCGTAAAAATCAGGCGAGATTGCGCCGTCATAGATCACGTCGCAGCGTTCGGGATCGTAGATGGCGGTTTTTGCCGGCGCTTCGATAATCTCGTGATAGGCCAGAACGTATGGGATCTTGTCGCCGCCCGGCACCTCGGTGCGCCCGACCTTTGAGCGTGCGCCATCTGCGCCGATCACAAGCTTGGTGGTCAGACGCATCTCTTCACCGCTGGCCTTGTCACGATAGATGACATGGGTGCCTGCCGTGTCACGTTCAATCCGAAGATAAGTACCGGTCAGCCGCGTGGCACCGGCGCTGGCAGCACGGGAGCGCAGGAATTCGTCAAAATGTTCGCGGTCGACCATGCCGACAAAGCCGTTCTCGATCGGGATATCGACCGTCCGACCCGTGGGAGAGATCATCCGCGCGGTGGTGATCTTGGCCACGATCTGCGTATCGGGGATGTCGAAATCTGCGATCAGACGTGGCGGGATCGCGCCGCCGCAGGGCTTGATCCGCCCATCCCTGTCAAGCATGGCGACCTTGATCCCCGAACGGGCCAGATCTTCGGCCGCTGTGGCCCCGGATGGGCCTGCGCCCACGACGATAACATCAAACATGTTCATTCTCCCGGAACCAGTTGTGCACCGCCGCGGCGGTTTTCCATGATACGTGTGGCCATGAAAGTTGCGGCCAGAAACAGCGCGGCTTCCGCCACGAAAACAGTGCCAAAGGCGGGCGCGTCTTCACCCAGCAAAGCGCGCAAGGCATCGACCGAAGCTGCGCCCAGCAATCCGCCAAACCCCGCCGCGATTGCCTGCGCCGCACCCCAGAGGCCCATACGCGTGCCTTCGCGCGCGCCGCGGCCTTCACCAGCCAAGGCCATCATTGATCCGATGGCAGCGACCGCGAACATGCCGTTGAAGAACCCAAGCGCGACAACGATGGGGAGCAGGGGCGCGCCCGGTCCCATGGGACCGATGAGAGTGAGGGCGCAGAGGGATGCCGCTGATCCAAGACATCCGGCCACGACCCATGCGCGAAGCGTGCCTAGACGCAGGCCAGTGGCAGCGATCCCGACGATCAGCATGCCGACGAAAACGCCGCCATTCTGTGCGCCCGACAGCGATGTGGATTGCCCCGGCGTGAAGCCGAAAACCAACCCGGCATAGGGTTCAAGGATCAGCTCCTGCATGAAATAGGCTGTCATGGACAGGAATACGAAGAGGGTGAACATGCGCGCTTTCGGCTCGGCCCAGACTTCTTTCAGGCCCTGCATGAACGGCATCCGGTCCGGCTCGGGCTGTGCATCGACGCCATGCTCGACCCGCCAGATGGCAAGGCTGGTCACGACGACCGCGCCGATGGTGACAATCGCCACGATCCGCATCAGCAGCGCGTGGCTGTAGGGGTCCAGATTGGCACCGACCGTGCCTGCGGTGGCCGCGATGCCGAAGATCATCATCAGCCAGGTGATTGTGGCGGCGGCGGCGCGACGACGCGGGGCGGTTGCGGTGGCCAGCAGCGCCAGAAGCGAGGTGCCGGAGGCACCAGCCCCAAGCCCGATCATCGCATAGGCCAGCACGGACAGCGCCAGACCTGCGGCGAAATTGTTTTCCAGAACCGGGATGGCCAAGGCCGCGGTGAAAGCGCCGCTGGACAGGATCGCCATGCCGCCGATGATCCAGCGCGTGCGATTACCCGAGGTATCCGAGCGATAGCCCCAATTCGGTCGTGTAATCTGGATTCCGTAATGCAGCGCCACGAGAAAGCCGGGCAGCAGCGCGGGCAGCGCCAGTTCCACGACCATCAGGCGGTTCAGTGTCGAGGTGGTCAGAACCACAACCGCACCAAGGCACATCTGCACCAATCCAAGGCGAACGATGGACAGCCAAGACAGGGTCATGGAGCGACCTCCAGCGTGCGGATGGCGAAGGCGGCGACCATCATGCCGCCGACATAAAGCGTGACGCCGGTGCCGTTATACCATGGTGCGCGGCCCTTGGGGTCGGTCAGCAGGACGCGCATCGCCCAGACTTGCAGTACGAGCACGAGCCCGATGGCGGCGGCATGAATCGGTCTGTCCCAAAACGCCAGAAGCACGATGACCGCCACTTGCGGCAAAGCCATGACCCAGCAGGCCAGCCGCGCGGCACGTTCCGGCCCCATGGTGACGGGCAGGGAATTCACGCCCATCTGCCGGTCGCCTTCCAGCGCCTTGAAGTCATTCAGCGTCATGATCCCATGTGCGCCGATGCCGTAAAGAAGGGCGACGATCACCACGGCCATGGATGGCGCACCCGCGCTGAGCACCGCGGCGCCCGTGAACCAAGGCAGGCTTTCATAGGACAGCCCGACAAGCCCCGGCCCCCACCAGCCCGATCGTTTCATCCGGATGGGTTCTGCCGAATAAGCCCAAGCTGCCAGTACGCCGATGACAGTTGCACCGAAACCCCATGGCCCCAGTTGCCAGCCCACGATCAACGACAACACTGTCATGGCCAAGGCGATCCACAGCCCCCAGCGGCCCGGAATGCGTCCCGAAGGGATTGGCCTGTCTGGTTCGTTGATGGCGTCAACATGGCGGTCGCACCAGTCATTTGCCGCCTGCGACATTCCGCAGACGATCGGCCCAGCCAGAATAACGCCCAAAAGAACCAATCCCCATTGTCCCGAAGGGGAGGCGCCAGACGAAATGACGCCGCAGAGATAGGCCCACATCGGGGGAAACCATGTGATCGGCTTGATCAGCCGCAGCATGGCGGCCGGTTCCGGCAGGGTGCGAATGTGTAAGGCTTGGTTTACAGTCATGTGTAAACTATGGCATGACAATTTGAGTCGACGCAAGAAAAACAACCGTTGTGAGCGGTGGGCAAACGTCGGATTCTGGTTGTGTGCGACAGTTGGACGGACAGATGCCTCAGTCCTCGCCGTCCTTGCTCAGAAGCCCGTATTTGCGCAGCTTCACATAAAGGCTCTGGCGTGACAGGCCCAGCATCTCGGCTGCGGCAACGCGGTTGTTGCGTGTCAGGGTAACCGCCGTCTCGATGCACATTTTCTCAACGACATCCGTGGTTTCAGCCACGATTTCCTTGAGTGTGGCGGACCCCACAAGCTCCATCACGCTGTGCTGAGAGCCTTCGTCGACAGTCGCGACGGGTTTGCGCACGGCGTCCACGCGGCTGACGTCACGCAGGACAAAGGCAATTGCAGGACTGCTGCGATCATTGAGCCAGGTGGTTGCGACCTCGATGGCCACCTTGCCACCATAGTCGTTCACCAATTGCGTGGCATACATCCGCATATTGCCCGACCGCTGCGCGTTGTCGATCAGCACGTTCAGATCAATCTGCCCGCGGGCCAGAAAATCCGACAGGCTGCGGCCTTTGACATCCGACATATGGGCGGCGTCTGCCATGTTCAGGAAGCTGTCATTGGCCGCAGCAATCACACCCTTGGCGTCGGTAAACACCACCGCATCCGCCCCGTTGTGATAGAGGGTGGAGAGGTTCATCGACAGTTGATCGTCCACCACGCGGGCATCTTCGCCCGGGTCCATACGACAGATCAGGACACGCTCGCCCCCGGCGCGGAACACGGTCGGGGTGATGGTCACACGCTTGCGGCTGCGGCGGGTCTGCACCTCAAGATCCGATATGGATTCTGAAATTGCCAGATTTACCAGCGATTCCACGAACTCGCCGCTCCGCTTGTCCTTGAATTCCTGTGCGAAAGTCGCGCCTGTCAAATCGTCCCGCGACGCTCCCAGAAGGCTGGCGGCAGGATCGTTGATATCCTTGATCCGCCCGGTTCCGACCGAGACAAAGACAATCGCGTCCCGCGTCGTTGACAGAAGCAAGCGGTAACGGGAGTCGAACTCTCGCCGCGCTTCGTAACCACGCTCGAGAGCCATTTGCGCCTGAACCAGATGCTGCTGCGTTTCAGCGATCAGCCGCAGGTCACGTCCCAGCATCAGGATCTGGCCATCGGTACCGATTCGATGGAAGCTGTAACGGATCGGGAATTCCCAGACGGCGTTGTCGGAGTGGTTCAGTTCGATGGGGCGCAAATGCTCTTCGCCATCTACAAAACGCTTCACGGCCGCTTCGAATTTCGGCACGCTTTCCAGCGTCAGAAACTGCTGGATGCGGCGGCCCTCCCAATGGTCAAGATTGCCATAGGAGGTGTCATTCGCATTGATCAGCACGGATTCGACGATACAGGCCCGCGACACAACAAGCGCGATGTCCGAGGCTGCGGCTATGATGCTGCGCAGAAATTCGGGTTCAATCAGCGGGACAGAACCGCTGGACCAGAAATGGGAGCCACCCTTTGTCATCTATTCGGCCACGAGTCTTTTGACGACCGCGCTGGTGCCGCAAAGTTTGAGTGCCAGTTGCAGATCATTCGTTGCAAGGTCCACGTCGGTCAGTTCCTTGGCGTCCAACGATTGCGAGAGAACAAGACCGCCGAGGATCAGCGGGGGCACATTACGGATGGACGTCCGTGCGTGTTTAACGAAGTGAGCCACGGTTTCAAGGGCTTGCGGTCTGCCGCAGGAGAACATGATCAAGTCGTACCAATCTTGCCGCAGCGCTTTGCGGAAATCCAACTGTGTCGCCGACATGATCTGACGGACCGAATGTCCGTCATGGCGCAAGCTGGCGGCGATGGTGGCGCAGCCCAGTGTATGGGTGTCGTTTTCACAAATGACCAACAATATGCCCAGTTGATCGGCTGACGATCTGCGTGTGGCGCGTTCGGACCATTCCGATGACAACACACGGACCATATCCTGAAGGCGCGCGCTTGCCGTGGTGACCTGTGCAAAGCTCATGTCGCTTTGGTCCCAACGGCAACCTAGATGGCGCGCCGCTTCGGGGATGTAGCAACTGATGATGTCCTTGTCGGCCAGATGCGCTGATCGCAGCATGTCCAGCGCGGCTTCGGCATCAAAGCCTCTGGGGTCGCTGATCGCTATCAACAGGCGGTCAATGATGCTGTCGCACAACAACGACCGCTCGGCGATCGTACGCTCGCGCAGAACCGAGATGACTCTGTTCGCCAGATCGCCCACCTGGAAGACCCCTTTGAACGCGATGGGTTGCGCGCTCGTGGAATGGTTATGATTAGGTCTTCTGGACATATGCCCTCCGCGACCGGTCTCAGGGGGGGTTCGGTTCCCGGCGCAACACGCTGAAAGTAAACCTCTGACTGCGTGCATTGTCCAGACTCAGAGGTCAAATGTCAAAGATAATAGACAGTATGACAAAATTTGCCGGTCTGTGAGCGGCGTCACCATCTTTAAAGCTTTGTTATCGAACAAATTTATAACATGTGACGCAGGCGTAAGCCCAGATTTACAGCATCAGGTTTACAGTGCCGTTGTGTAAGTTTTAGTTGACACTTTTGTCCTGACGCCATTACGCTTGATGAAACGGACGCGGATGGAGTCGGGAATGTCGCACAGCCTCACAGGCGCAACGGATCGGACCGGCCTCTATACAGAGGCCGAGCGCCAGCGTCGTGACTCGACGATCTGGACCCTGGTTCAAGGGATTCTGGCGCCGGTTCAGTTTCTGGTTTTCCTGATCTCTCTGGGCCTTGTGCTGCGCTACCTGATCACTGGTCTGGGCTATGAGGCGGCAACCATTTCGATCCTGATCAAGACCGGGTTTCTTTACCTGATCATGTTGACCGGTGCGATCTGGGAGAAGGTGGTCTTCGGACAGTACCTTTTCGCCCCTGCCTTCTTCTGGGAGGACGTGTTCAGCTTTGCTGTCATCGCTCTACATTCTGCTTATATTTTGGCACTTTACACCGGATCTCTGGCACCTGCGGACCTTATGGTTCTGGCCCTTGCCGCCTATGCTGCCTATGTCATCAATGCGGGCCAGTTCCTGCTGAAACTGCGGGCCGCGCGCCTGCAGGCAGAGGGTGTGGCATGACCCTCAACCGACCCATTCCCGCCACCACCGGATGCCGTGAAACGCCTGTTCTGAAACAGCGCGGGCAGCGAGAAGTTTTCTGCGGTTTGACCGGTATTATCTGGCTGCACCGAAAGATGCAGGATGCCTTTTTTCTAGTCATAGGGTCACGCACCTGCGCGCATCTTTTGCAGAGCGCGGCCGGGGTCATGATCTTTGCCGAACCACGTTTCGGGACAGCGATTCTCGAAGAGACCGATCTGGCTGGAATGGCCGACGCGCAGGACGAGCTGGATTCGGTCGTGGCCAAACTTCTGTCACGCCGGCCTGACATAAAGCAGCTCTTCCTTGTTGGTTCATGCCCGTCCGAGGTGATCAAGCTGGATCTGGCCCGTGCCGCCGAACGCATGACGCAGACCTATGCGCCGCATGTTCGGGTGCTCAACTTCTCGGGTTCGGGGATCGAGACGACCTTCACCCAGGGTGAAGATGCTTGCCTCGCCTCGATGGTGCCTGTCCTGCCCACGACCCAAGCGCGCGAGTTGATGCTGGTGGGTGCGCTGCCGGATGTGGTCGAACAGCAGGCCGTCGGTCTTCTGACGCAAATGGGGATCGGCCCGATCCGCGTTCTGCCCGCACCGCGTGCCGCTGATCAGTTCGGCGTCGGTGAAAATACCGTGTTCGCGTTGACACAGCCCTTCCTTGGCGACACCCATGCCGCGCTTGAGCGTCGTGGCGCGCGCCATATCCCGGCCCCCTTCCCTTTTGGCGAGGAGGGGACAACCGCATGGCTGGCCGCAATCGCCGAGGAGTTCGGCATCTCGCAGGAGGTGTTTGACCGCGTGACCGCCGCCCCCCGCGACCGGGCCCGTCGTGCCGTGGCACAAGCGTCCGAGGCGCTGCGCGGCAAGACTATCTTCTTCTTCCCGGACAGCCAGCTTGAAATCCCGCTGGCCCGGTTCCTGACCCGTGAATGTGGCATGACCGCGATCGAAGTGGGTGCGCCCTATATCCATCAGAATATCGTCGGCCCCGATCTGGACCTTCTGGCCGAAGGCCCGGTGCTGAGCGAGGGGCAGGATGTCGATCTGCAACTGGAGCGCTGCCGTGCCGCTCGCCCCGATCTGACGGTCTGCGGTCTTGGCCTTGCCAACCCGCTGGAGGCCGCGGAATGAAGCTGACGGTCTGGACATATGAGGGCCCGCCGCATGTGGGGGCGATGCGTGTCGCCACGGCGATGAAGGGTTTGCACTACGTTCTGCACGCACCGCAGGGCGACACTTACGCCGATCTGCTGTTCACCATGATCGAGCGGCGCAACCATCGCCCGCCCGTCACCTATACGACCTTTCAGGCGCGCGATCTGGGGTCTGATACGGCGCAACTGTTTCAGGATGCCTGCCGCGATGCCTATGAGCGGTTCAAGCCCGAAGCGATCATCGTCGGGGCCTCCTGCACGGCTGAGTTGATCCAGGATGATCCCGGCGGCATGGCGGAAACCATGGGGCTGCCGGTGCCGATCATCGCGCTGGAATTGCCCAGCTATCAGCGCAAGGAAAACTTTGGCGCGGATGAGACGTTTTTTCAGATCGTTCGCCATCTGGCCAAACCTGTCGCCAAGACGGACCGCATCACCTGCAACCTGATCGGTGCCACCGCGCTGGGCTATCGCCACCGCGATGATATTGAAGAGTTGACGGGTCTGCTGTCGGACATGGGTGTGGACATCAATGTCTGCGCGCCGATGGGGGCGACCCCTTCGGATATCGCGCGCCTTGGGGCTGCACATTTCAACGTGCTGATGTATCCCGAAACCGGGGAAAGCGCCTGCCGCTGGATGGAACGGGATCTGGGGCTGCCGTTTACCAAGACTGTGCCGATCGGCGTTGGTGCCACCCGCGATTTCATCGCCGAGGTCGCAACGCTCACCGGGCTTTTGCCGAAGGTCGATGAAAGCCGCCTGCGCCTGCCGTGGTATTCGTCATCCGTAGACAGCACTTATCTGACCGGCAAGCGTGTTTTCCTGTTCGGCGACGGCACCCATGTCAAAGCTGCCGCCCGCATCGCCCGTGACGAAATGGGCTTCGAAGTGGTGGGCCTTGGCTGCTACAACCGCGAAATGGCCCGCGATATCCGTGCTGTGGCCAAGGAATTCGGCCTGACCGCCCTGATCACTGAAGATTATCTTGAGGTCGAGGCGGCGATTGAAGCGGCTTCGCCCGAAATGATCCTTGGCACCCAGATGGAGCGGCATATCGGCAAGCGTCTGGGTATCCCCTGTGCGGTGATATCCGCCCCTGTCCATGTGCAGGACTTCCCCGCCCGTTACAGCCCACAGATGGGGTTTGAGGGCGCGAATGTGATTTTCGATACCTGGGTGCATCCGCTGGTCATGGGACTGGAAGAGCACCTGCTGCACATGTTCCGCGAGGATTTCGAGTTTCATGACGCCGCAGGTGCCAGCCATCACGGTGGCAAAGCGACCCCAGCCCCCGAGGTTGAGGTGGCAGAGACCCACGTGGTTGCCAACGACGCCACATTGGTTCCGGAAGATGGCAATGTCGTCTGGCTGACCGATGCCGAGCGGGAACTGAAAAAGATACCGTTCTTTGTCCGTGGCAAGGCCCGGCGCAACACCGAGGCGTTTGCACAGCAAAAGGGCCTCCACGAGATCAGCGTCGACACCCTTTACGAAGCAAAGGCACATTATGCGCGATGACGGATCCCTGATCGGGCAAGGCCCGGGCTACCGCGTCGTGATCGTGACGCTGGACAGCCATGCTGCCGGTCCCGCCGAACGTGCGATGCAGAATCTGTCGGACGATTATCCGGGATTGAGCGTGAGCATCCATGCTGCGGCGGAATGGGGCGAGACCCCCGGTACCTTCGAGGCGGCTGAACGCGCTGTGGCGACTGCGGATATCGTGGTCGCGAACCTGCTGTTTCTGGAAGAGCATGTCGCCCGCATCCTGCCTGCGCTGGAGCGTCGGCGGGACCATTGCGAT
>NCJR01000324.1 GCA_002282555.1 Rhodobacterales bacterium 34-62-10 | reverse complement strand
AAAACCGCAGAGGATATTCTTACCCGGGAACGTCGCGCGCTGGACAAACTCGATGAAATCCGAGGGAACCGGTAAGATGCGTTAGACTCGGAGCACTAGGGCGAAATCCGTGATCGCACCGCTAATGAGCAGCGCTTCCGCTTGGTCGGGGTAAACCTGCTCGCAGCAATAATCATCTACTGGAACACCAAGCATCTCGGTCAGGCCTTGGGCGCGCGTCAGCGGGCCAGCTTTAATTGGAGAGTACCGCAAAGTGTGGGCCAATTGCCGTTAGCAGTCATTGATGGCTCGATCAGTACATGGAAGTTCCCGGTGAGATTGTTCAGTTGAAGGTTCGGCAATGCATCCGGCGTTGAAACCTTCGTCCGAAACCAAAATGGTTGCATGATTGCCCCACACTTTGCGGTACTCTCCTTCCTTCGGCCCTGAGCAACAGGCCCCATCGGAAGGTTTCTTCGTAGAACCACGCTAAGGAAGAACTTTCAGCGAACACAATCAGGTTCCCCAGTCTCTGGCTGGCCTGATGTTCAGTGGTCGCGCAATTTTGCGGTCTGCGGCTCCAGAATGCCAATCGAAGTCGCCGGATAGAATGACGTGCTCCCACCCGAGGGGCGATGTGTGAGGAAGCAGCTTGACGTCGTAGATCTGGGTGGTCTGCGCGAGGTGGCTGGCGGCCTTGTCCATGTAGATCGTATTCCAGAACGTGATGGCGGCGATGACGAGGTTGAGCGCCATGGCCCGCTTCTGTTGGGCGGCATCAGAGCGATCATGAATGCGCCCTTGTGAGTGGGCAAAGACGGCCCGAGCCAGCGAGTGTCGCGCTTCACCCTTGTTGAGGCCTGCGTGGCATTCCATGCGCAGGTCGGCGTTTTCGATCCAGTCGAGCATGAAGAGCGTGCGCTCGATCCGGCCGATTTCACCCAAGGCAAGGTAGAGCCGGTTTTGCTGGCGGTACGCTCCAAGCTTGCGCAGGATTTCAGACGGTTTGAGAGACTTGTCGCGGATGCTGGCGGCGAGACGCATGATGTCACCCCAATGCTGCCGGATCACTTCTTCGTTGATGGGCTTCCCGATGAGGGATGACAGGGTGGGCCACGCCTTCGCGCTTCCGAAGCATGCCAGCCGCCGGTCGGGAAAGTCGCGCAAGCGCGGGGCGAATGTCATCCCCAAGAGATGGAACAGGGCGAAGACGTGGTCCGATACGCCACCGGTATCTGTGTAATGCACAAGAGGGTCGAAGCTGGCCGGATTGCTCAGGAGGCCATCAAGCACGAAGGGGGCTTCGCCTGCGGTCGCCCCGATGACACTGGAATGGAACGATCCGTACTGACCCGACAAGAAGGAGTAGATCTTCAGGCCGGGATCGGGTCCGTATTTGGCGTTGATGAGCCCACTGCCACGATTGGCAGCGAAGAACTGCCCATCCGATGAGCTGTGCTCCACCGCGCCCCAGTGCTGCGCAAAGGGCAGGCCATGATGGGCGTCGACGATACGGCCCAAGGCATCCGCGAATGTCTCCGGCCGAAGGTACCATGTCTGCGCCTACGTGGCCATGACGCGCGCACGTGGGCAGAGCACGGCGAAGAGAAGACCGTGATGATCGACGCGACATATCTCAAGGCCCATCGAACGGCGACCAGCATGGCCGCGAAAAAGGGGGGCGTGGTCGTCTGATCGGTCGAACCAAAGGCGGCATGAACACCAAGCTGCATGCCATCTGCGACAGTCAGGGACGACCGATCGACCTGTTCGTCACCGCCGGACAGGTCAGCGATTACATCGCGCACGCGCATTGCTCAGCGGCCTGCCAAACGTCAAATGGCTGCTCGGGGATCGGGGCTACGATGCTGACTGGTTCAGAGAAGCTTTGCAGGACAAGGGGATACGCGCCTGTATCCCAGGCCGGAAGAAACGCAAGACACCGGTCAAATACGATAAGCGCCGATACAAGCGGCGCAATCGCATCGAGATCATGTTCGGAAGACTCAAAGACTGGAGGCGTGTCGCCACCCGATATGACCGGTGCCCGAAGGTCTTCCTTTCGGCGATCGCCCTCGCCGCCCTCGTCATCTACTGGTTATGAATCCTGACCCTAAGCTGCGGAATAGCTCGTAAAGACCTCGCTGCTACCATCCCGGCGGATCAAGAACACATCATAAGCTTCACGCTGATCTTCTGGGCCCATTCCAGGCGACCCATAGGGCATGCCAGGAACAGCGAGACCGACAGCATCTGGCCGTTCAGCCAACAGGCGGCGGATGTCGGCGACCGGCACGTGCCCTTCGATCATGTAACCCTCAATCTCGCCCGTGTGGCACGATATCATTCTTTGCGGGATGCCGTTGTCCAGCTTGTGACGCATCATAAGAGTCCCAAAGCTCCGCTCCTCGGTGACGCGAAAGCCCTCCTGCCTAAGAATGGCGACCCAGGCGCGACAGCAGCCGCAATTAGGGTCTTTGAGAACGTGGATTGTTGGTGCAACTTGCGCAAATGCCGCAAGCGGCGCGGCGCTGGCAATGCCAGCGACGGCGGTCAAAATTTGGCGGCGCGTTATGTGCATCGCATTTCTCCTTTT
>NCJR01000323.1 GCA_002282555.1 Rhodobacterales bacterium 34-62-10 | reverse complement strand
GTGCTGCGCGCGCAGGGGGTGCGCTTGCCCGCGACGACCCGGATCACGCCGGACCTGGACCGCAAGGCGCATCCCGCTGCGCTGATCGTGGCGCCGCCTGCGGTGCTGGGCAGCCCTTGGGCGCGGCGGTTCGGGGCCTTGTCCACCGGCTATGCCAGCGGCTGGATGCAGATGCGCGGGGTGCGGCGCAGGCGGGCGGCGGATCGTGGGTTCGTCATCTCGGACCATGCGGATTGGGATGGGTTGCTGGGTGCGATCAAGGCGACGGGGGCAGAAAAGCTATACCTGACCCATGGTTATACGGATATCTTCACGCGGTTTTTGCGGGATCAGGGCTATGACGCGCATGTTCTGGCCACGGAATATGGGGGCGAGGATCCCGATGATGCGGGGGACGCGGCATGAGGCGTTTCGCGGCGCTTTTCACGGTGATCGACCAGACGACGCGGACCAGTGAAAAGGTGGCGGCGCTGGCCGCGTATTTCAGCAATGCGCCGGACGCGGATAAGCTGTGGACCATCGCGATCTTTTCGGGGCGGCGACCGAAACGGGCGGTCACCACCACGCGGCTGCGCGATTGGGCGGCTGAGGCGGCGGGGATACCTTTGTGGTTGTTCGAAGACTCCTATGCCGTGGTGGGCGATCTGGCCGAGACCATCGCCCTTGTCCTGCCACCTGCACGCGGGGAGTCGGATGATGACTTATCGCATTGGATCAACCTGTTGCGCGGCATGGCTGATTCAGATGATGAGGCGCGGAAAGGCTTGGTTCTTGCGGCATGGGACCGTCTGGACACGACCGAGAGGCTGGTGTTCAACAAGCTGCTGACGGGTGGGTTCCGCATGGGGGTCAGTCAGAAACTGATGACCCGCGCGCTGGCGCAGGCCACAGGCCGAGACGAGGCGGAACTGGCGCATCGGCTGATGGGGGATTGGTCGCCCGATACCACCAGCTTTGCCGCGCTGATCGAGGCCGAAGATGCGGCGGCGGACCTCACGCGCCCCTATCCGTTTTGTCTGGCGCATGGGATCGAGGATCTGGCAGCACTCGGCCCCGCTACCGACTGGCTGGCGGAATGGAAATGGGACGGCATCCGCGCGCAGGTGATCGCGCGGGGGGGCGCGCTGCATGTCTGGTCGCGCGGCGAGGAGTTGATGACCGACCGTTTCCCCGAACTGGCACGTCTGGCCGCCGATCTGCCGGATGGCACGGTGCTGGACGGGGAGTTGGTGGCTTGGGATGGCAAAGCCCCCCTGCCCTTTGCCGCTTTGCAAAAACGCATTACGCGCAAGGTTGTGCCCAAAAAGTTGCTGGCCGAGGCCCCGGTGATCCTGCTGGCCTATGACCTGTTGGAAGCGGGAGGCGCGGACCTGCGGACGGTGCCGCTGTCAGAGCGGCGGGCGATGCTGGACCGGATTTTGACCGCGTTGCCGGGGGATACACCCGTGCAAGCCTCGCCCGTGATCGCGGCTACGGACTGGGACGGTCTGAAACACATGCGTGCGACCGCACGTGAGAAGAAGGCCGAAGGGCTGATGATCAAGCGGCTGGACAGCCCCTATCACGTCGGGCGCAAGCGCGGCGATTGGTGGAAATGGAAGCTTGACCCGCTGACCATCGACGCGGTGATGATCTATGCCCAAGCCGGCCATGGGCGGCGGGCGAACCTGTTCACCGATTTCACCTTTGCGGTCTGGCAGGGCAATGAGCTGGTCCCCTTCACCAAGGCCTATTCCGGGCTGACGGATGCGGAATTCGGCCAGATCACCCAATGGGTGCGGCGCAATACCCTGCAACGCTTCGGCCCCGTCCGTCAGGTCACGCCGCATCATGTGTTCGAGATCGCCTTTGAAGGCATACAGGCCAGCCCGCGCCATAAATCGGGTATCGCCCTGCGCTTTCCGCGCATGCTGCGCTGGCGGCAGGACAAGACCGTGGATCAGGCCGATAGTCTGGATCATCTGAAGGGCCTTCTGGCGCAATATGGCTGATCGCGCTTGAGGCACCTGCCCCAAGCCCCTATGTCTGGGGCAACGCAACACAACAGGTGATCCCATGTTCCAGCTGAAATTCCCCGTTTCTGGCCCCGTCCGTGATGCCAATGCCAGCCGTGGCAGCAAGGATCTGGGCGATCTGCCGGAATGGGACCTGTCCGATCTCTATGAGGCCGAGGATGCGCCGGAGTTGAAGCGGGATATGGACTGGCTGGAGCAGGCCTGCGCCAGTTTTGCCGCCGATTACGAGGGCAAGCTGGCCACGCTGGACGCCAAGGGGATGCTGGATTGCGTGCTGCGCAACGAGCGCATCAGCGCCATCGCGGGGCGGATCATGTCCTTTGCGGGCCTGCGCTATTACCAGATGACGATTGACGCGACCCGCGCCAAGTTCATGTCGGATTGTCAGGAAAAGATCACCAATTTCACCACGCCCTTGGTGTTCTTCACGCTGGAACTGAACCGGCTTGAGGATGACCATGTGGCAGGACTGTTCGCGGCCAATGCGGAATTGGCGCGCTACAAGCCGGTGTTCGACCGGATCCGCGCAATGAAACCCTATCAGCTGTCCGATGAGATGGAGAA
>NCJR01000322.1 GCA_002282555.1 Rhodobacterales bacterium 34-62-10 | reverse complement strand
GACGATACGACGATCATCCTCATAATGGGCTTTGATCGCCGCGGCCGCCTCATTGTTCAACCGTGCGGCCTCTTTGCGATAGGCGCTGATCCCACGCTCGCCGATGTCCATCTTGGCGCCACAGATGGTGGGCAGATATCCGACATAGCCTGTCATGTTGAAATACAGCTCGCCGACAGGGTTTCCGTTCAGCAGGACGTCATAGCGAGGCTGACGTTCGAGGATGTGGCGCCCTGTTTTCTCAGCAAGCCTGATTTTGAATTCAGCGGTCATGGTTGTCTCCTCAACGCGGCTATCACCACCCTAAGCGGGCCTTGTGAAAACTCGAACTGAGAAAGGTTTGCCTGTGGCATCAAGCAACGCCCACCGCCACAGGACAGCATTTCTCATCGTGGATTACAGGGTGGGCACCGCATCCGCCAAGTCAGGATGGCCGATCATTTTTCGATATTTTTCTGGCGTGTCTTGCCCATAGATCGAGATGTTGCCAAGCATGCGGTCCTGCTCGACCGCCGCGCAAACACGGATGGCCTCGCGCATCTGATCGCTGATATTTTCAGCATGCATTGCGTGACGCAGGAAATCACGAAAGGCGGGGGAGGGGATCGATTGGCCGCCATCGGATCTGTTCTCAGCAGTCTTGTCCCAGACGGCACCAATGCGCGGCGACCAGGCCATGGGTCCAAGCAGTGCCAGCCGACCCCATCCCACCTTATCCTCGCCATGGGTGACGCCTTCGGGAAACCCGCCAGACACCTCAAGCGCAGACTTGCGAGTGGCAACCGAGCTAGACCAGGCGATCATCGGGCCAGAGGCCATCGCTTCGAAGAAGCAGGGGAGATAGCCGCGCTGTTCGGCGCCAATCCCAAACGCATGATCTTTTCGCGTCCCTTGCGGCGTGATCTCGGACCAGGCATCTCCAAACATGACCGCGTCAGGAAAGTCTGCGACCAAGCCAAGGACTTCTTCCACATGCCAGGGGTGCCAAAGATCATCGGCATCAAGAAAGAAGATGATCTCATTGCTTGCAGCTTTCCAGCCGGTGTTTCGCGCCGCAGCTGCGCCGGCATTCGGCTGCTGGATCAAGAGAAGATTGCCGAAATGCAAGGGATGCGCGTCTTGCCAGGCCTTTACCTTGGCCGCAGAAAGATCAGTAGACCCATCATCGACGACAACGATCTCGTAGTCGACGCCTGCATGCTCACAGCATACTGCGACGGACGAAAGCGCCCCTTCGATGTGCTTTTCTTTTTGATATAGCGGAATGACGATGGAAATTTTTTCATGATGCTTTGATGGCACTAGGTGACCTTTTTTTCGCAAGCTAGAAAGCTTGGCCTCTCGAACAGATTGAACAGGGACTACGACAGAGCTCTCGCGTCCAAGGACGCAGCATACACATAGATTATGAAATTTTCATCCTCTTTGCTGTGATGGGGCAATCAATGAATGCATTGGAGGGATGTTCAGGGTCTGCGTGAAGCTATGCGTCACACTGCCTGATCAACCTATACACAGCTATCGCCCGAGGTGACGGCCTGATAGGCGCGGATAGCTCGGATGATGGCAGGTCAAGCCTGATCGCGTGTAGCATCAAAGCGCTCCACAGCCTTGCTGCGGGCGGCATAGACAGCCTCGAGGATCTCTGGGGCCTGCGCCTTGATTGCATCCAGCACGCCGGTCATCTCAGCTCGCGCACGATCAGTGAGATGCACCCGATGCGCCTTTTCCTTGCGATTGACCCTGAGCAGGTTGGCGATGTTCTCGTCGCGGCCCGCGATGACATGGGCAAAATCCTGATCCCGCATCACCTTCAAGCGCATCTTGTGACCGAACTCGATGTCCCGCGTCACTTTGCTCAAGAAGCGACCGGCGCGTGTCGCCCAGCCCGCATCGCGCCCGCAATCGTCACCCTGCTTCCAGATCGCCAACTGCTGACGCACGGAAAGCGCTGTGGCCTCACGCTGCGCCAGAAAGGCCTCGATCGCGTCCAACGTCATGCCCCGGGTGAGGGTGTCCGAGCCAGTCCGGAAGAAGCCAGAGGTCAGCGCCAGGTTGTCGAACATCCTGGATGCTTCAAGAATTTCACGAGCATCATCGATGTAGTCTTCGCGGATCTGGCGATCGTCGTCCAGAGCGTCTTCCGCCCGACCATCGAAGAACGATTGATGGTTGTCATCCACCCGGGCCATCGCGGCGGCAAACCGCATCACGAGCCATTCACGCGCCTCCTCGATCTGAAGGCTTCCGTCATTCAACACAGCCGCGCAGGGTTCGCCGCTTTCGATAATGGACATTTTCATCTCAAATCCTTCGAGCAATAGCTGGTGAACCGCGTCAAGCCGTGGGCGGTGCAGGCGTAGTGAGAACCTTTTCGATAACGCGGCGCACCATCTCCTGACGGGTCGGGATGTCTTTTTCCACACGTCGCATCTCGTCGATCCGCGCGAGGACCTCACGAGGCAACCGCAGCGTGATCCCCTCCGTGTCCGATCTGGGTCTTCCGGGTCGTGCCATAACTGGGCCTCCTCTACATTGTGAAAAAATTACATTAAATCAGAAAATGCGTCAATTCAGAA
>NCJR01000321.1 GCA_002282555.1 Rhodobacterales bacterium 34-62-10 | reverse complement strand
TTCCGGTTCTCGGACCGGGCGCGATGAGGCCGCAGGAGCAACAGCCATGAAAAACATACTCCTGCTGATAGCCCTCGTCGCGGGCCTCCCGGCCTACGCGGATCATCCTGGCGACCGTCTTGACGAGCTGATGGCGCAGAAAGAACCTGCTTTCGCTGCCGTTGACCTCAACGAACTTCCTGCGTTGGATCTGCTCAGCCCTGACGGAGAACCGTTGGACTTGGAAAGCCTCTCCGATCAGGTCGTCGTTCTCAGTTTTGTATCGTCCAACTGCGGGTTGCCTTGTGCTGATCAGCAGGCACTTCTTGAAAAGGTGAGGGGCGGAGTGAATGCATCTCCCATGCTGGACATGGTGACCTTCCTTGTGGTGACCGACGCCAGTGATCCGGTTCCCGGACCGATTGCCGAGAACGTGGTCGTTGCTCGCGCAGAAAAGCCGATGGAGGATCTGGTCGAGCGGTATCGCGCGATTGCGCCTGACCATCCCGAGGCTCCGCTTGTGCATGTTATCGCGCGCGGCAACCGCCATGCCGGGATCTTTGCGGGTTCCGCTTTCCGGCACATCAACATGATCCTGTACGTCAACGGCCTGACAAACGCGCATTAATCGAAGAACGGACCCCCCAGCATGACAGCAAACACAGAAACCTTTACGAGCAGCGACACCGGATGGCTGTCCGTCATCCGCCGATATATTGTCTATACCGCCGTCGGTCATCTGATCTGGGAAATGGCACATATCCCGCTCTACACGATCTGGGTCGAAGGCACCTGGGGAGAAATTGCGTTCGCGGTCGTGCACTGCACCGGCGGAGATCTGTTGATCGCCATGAGCACGCTCTTGCTCTCCTTGTTTCTTGTCGGGGGGCACGCATGGCCGTCGGAACGCGCAGGACGCGTCCTGCTTCTGGCCGTGGTCCTGGGCGTCTTTTACACGATCTTCAGCGAGTGGCTGAACATCGTGATCCGGGCGGCCTGGGCCTATCGCGACATCATGCCGGTGGTGCCCGTCATCGACGCCGGTCTCACGCCCCTGCTGCAATGGATCATCGTCCCGACCCTGGCGTACTGGGCCGCTGCCAAAGTTCCCCTGCGCAAGCTATTCAGGGGTGAACGTGGTTCATGGTAGATATCTCGCTTCTGGGCCTCACCGCCGCCCTCTTGGCCGGTACGATATCGTTTCTGTCCCCCTGCGTGCTGCCTCTTGTGCCAGGTTATGTCTCCTACGTGGCCGGGCGCACAGCCGCTGAAGGCGGGGTGGCCGCAGCTTCGCCGTCGCGCGCAGTCTGGCTGAGCCTCTGCTTCGTTCTCGGCTTCTCCACCATCTTCATGGGGCTTGGCGCATCGGCGACAGCATTGGGTCAAAGCCTGTTGCGGTGGCGGTATGAACTCAACCTCGTTGGGGGCGGCATCGTCATTGTCTTCGGCCTCTTCATGATCGGAGCCGCGCGTGTTTCGGTCATGGAACGCGATTTTCGTTTCAATGTTAACATCCCCGGCGGCCAACCCGTCGCGTCCTATGTCCTCGGGCTTGCCTTCGGCTTCGGCTGGACTCCGTGCATCGGCCCGATCCTCGGCGCCATCCTGACGGCCAGCGCGGCCAGCGCCACGATGAGCGAAGGCGTCATGCTGCTTGCAGTCTATTCCGCAGGCCTTGGAATCCCGTTTCTGATCGTGGCCGGCTTTACCGATCAGATCGCGGGACGGTTGCGGGCCATCGGCCGGGTTGGCCGCCGCCTCCACCAGATTGCAGGCGTCGTGATGATCCTTATGGGCGTGGCGATGATGACTGGACAGTTGAGCGCGCTGTCATACTGGATGCTCGATGCATTTCCGGTTCTTGGACGAATCGGATAACAGCTCATGCGGTTCTACGAAAACCATATCCTTCCTGGCCTCACGCATCTCGCCATGCGTCAGGACCAGCTTCTTCCCTACCGGCACCGCGCGGTTTCAGGTGCGAAGGGACGCGTGCTGGAGATCGGGATCGGCTCGGGCCTGAACCTCGCGCTCTACCCCGACGCCGTGGATCAGATCGTCGGTGTGGACCCGTCGCCGGAACTCCTTCATCGGGCCGCGCAGGCTTCTCAGGGCTTGACGCCGACAACGGAGATGATCGAGGGCGTGGCCGAAGCATTGCCGCTGGAAAATCGCAGCGTTGACTGCGTGGTTGCCACCTGGACGCTCTGCAGCGTGTCGGAACCGGAGAAGGTGCTGGCCGAGATCCGGCGCGTTCTCAAGCCGGATGGCGCCTTCCGCTTCGTCGAGCATGGAACAGCGCCCGAACCCGGTGTCCAGCGTTGGCAGCGCTGGCTCACGCCTGCCTGGAAGCATTGTGCCGGAAACTGTCACCTTGACCGCCAGACAGACACTCTGGTCGAGCAGAACGGCTTCCGCATGGAGCGGCTCGACACCGGCTACGCGAAAGGTCCGAAACCCTTTGTTTTCATGTATGAGGGACAGGCTCGCCTCTACTGAGACAGCATAGAATCAGAACGACTTCGGCTTTCGATTTGCGTCGAATTACTGATGGCAAAGTAACCAATACTCGCCTCGAACTTTAGCAGCGAGTTCCGCGTTAACGATA
>NCJR01000320.1 GCA_002282555.1 Rhodobacterales bacterium 34-62-10 | reverse complement strand
GCGGTAGCGCAGCGCGATCTTCTTGCCTTCGTGGATCTGGGCGCGCGTCTTCACCATGTCGATGCGGTCGGGCTCGCGGGGCCAGCCCGGACGCGCCCGGCTGGCGGGTTCGAGCACGAAGGGCCTCAGGCGTTCCGGGACGGTGTCGGCGATTTTCGCGATCAGGTCCTGCGCGGCGCGGGACAGAGCCGGATCGGCGTGTCCCGCCACCCATTGCGCGCCAAGTACCGCGAGGAGCGCGATAAGCGTATCCGCCCCGAAGGCAACGAGCAGTACGTCGAAGTGCAGGGCGATTTCAACCGTTGCGGTGACATGCATAAGGGCCGAGCCAACACGCAGCGTGTCTTGATGCAATTCGATGGCGGAATCTGCTGATCCGGTCAGTGTCGTGAGCGCTTGCAACCTTTCGGGCGACAGGAAGCGCGTAAGGGCGGCAATATCGCCCTGTTCGATTGCCATTGACTTTCGGCCCCCCATCCCCTACCTTCATAAGTGAAAAGTCGAGATTAGATCGGCAGTCGCCGCAAGGCGGACGGATCCTCGACTTCCCAGATTGAAAGGGCACCCTAGCAGGTGCCCTTTTTTTTCACAGCCTGTTTCTCAATGGCTTTGGGTATCCTTCCGGCGTCAATGTAAGTGATCTGCTGCCATTTTCGTAGACGCCAGCATTAGCTAACGCTTCTTGCTCTTCTTAGGCAAATTGACTGAGCTAGCCCAGCGTCGAGTGCCGCCCTTACAGATGTCAAAGATCGCGGAATTGGGCATCTTTCGATATCAGCATATGACCGCAAAGGGCCAAACCCAGCCCGCCTGGCTATCCGGGAATATATGGCGATTGATGTGATCATTTACGTCATTCACTCATTCGACAACGCGAAGTCCTAACCCGTCCCCACTACTAGTCCGGTGCCAATGCACATCCGTCAGCAGATGACTTCTGCATCCCTGCTGGCAATCCATTCCCCGCCTTGTCGGCTTCCGCTTCATCGAGATGCGGCGCTTCATGTCGACGCTCCGCGCAGAGGCGAGTGCGCGTAGCGTACCGCAACGTGCTCAAGCGCCCGCAACCCAAGGATAAACACTTTCCCTCTATGATGGCACGCTTCCTGCATGGCCCTGTCCCGTCAGCAAAGGGAGCACGCCATGGCCGAGCCCGGTTCGCTTATGGATGCAAGCTGCATCCGCTTCGATGCCGCCAGCGAGCTGATCGCGCAGCGCGATCCCGCTATCACGCGCCTTGCGGCGCTTGACCTCCTCGTCCGCGCCGTCTGGAATGGCGACTTCGAGCCGCCTCCGCTATCATTGCACTGGCCTACCCCTGCACAGCACGAAGCCCGCGCTCATCCTGACGCCTGGATGTTCGTGCCGATCTCGGTGCCCCGTGTCCTGCTGACCAAGGAACAGGCTGCGCTCTCGATCCGCCCCGTAGAGCTTTACAAGGCGGGACGCGATACAATCATCAATGTCATGTACTGCAACGGCCATCTGCCGGGCGACGCCGAAGGCTGGCACGCCCTGCTGGACTGGAGGGTCGAAGAGCCTGCGCGGAGACAGGCAGAAGCACTCTCGGCGCTCGCCCGGATTCCGGTGTCTGCCTATAGCGCAGAGGCCCGCGACTATCTTGCCAGTCTGATAATTCCCCGGGCAAAGCTGCAAGCCTGGCTCGATAGCTGCTCAGCGAACTTTCACGGTCTTTTTGTCCCTGCTGAGCGGGCAGCCCCTGCCCCGCCCGCCGCGGCCAATGACACAGGCGATGCGGCCAACGCCCATCGGCGCGGCCGCCCCGTGCTCGCGGCCTGGCCGAGGATCGAGGCGGCCGCCCACCAGATCAACCGGGAACACCCGGAGCTGCCGCGCAAGGTCCTCGCGGGACAACTGCATGCGCTTGCCTTGAGCGAGTTTGACGAAGACGATGTCCCCAATGAGGCGACAATCCTGCGCCGACTCGGAAGCATTCTGGGGGACGCAGGAGCTTCGTCCCAGAACGAGGCCTGACAGGTCGCCGTCCTGCGCGCCGCGCAATTCTGCGGCAGACGCGCCAGAACTGCGGGACCTCTCTGGGCTCTGCTGGAATAAGACGAAATCATTCCTCTTTTTCGCCCGCGCGCGCCGTGCTGGCCTTGGCTCACGCACACTGAGGAGGAAAGGCCTTGACCAAGCACAATCATGATTTTCCGCCGCTCGATGAGATCCTGAAGGACAATCCCGGCTGGCTCGATGAGGCCATTGACACCCCGGCCGTCTCCAGACTCACAGGTGTTCCGATCTGTACCCTTACGACCTGGCGCTGCCGGGGCGGCGGGCCGCGCTTCCTGAAATTCGGAAAGACGGTCCGCTACCGCCGCCGCGCCGTCCTCAGCTGGATGGCCGAGTGTGAGGCGCCGTATACGGACCGCGATGGAGTGATCCATGGCTGAACCGACCCAGCCCCTTTCGATCCGTCTTGCCACAAGCGACATCGACCATCTCGCCGAACGTGCCCGGCGCGTTTCCGGGACGCCGACCGGCGTCGCCCGCGAACTCATCCGCTCGGGCCTCTCGGACGGCGACCCGTTCACGCAGGCAGAGCGGCTGCTGAAAATCGAACGA
>NCJR01000319.1 GCA_002282555.1 Rhodobacterales bacterium 34-62-10 | reverse complement strand
GCCTCGGCCCGCAGATACCCGTTGACCGCCGCACTGACCGCCCGCGCGCGCAGGCGCATCTGCTGATCATAGTCCTGCGACGGAACCCGCGCGGTCAGGCGGGCATATTCCACCCACAGGTCACTGCGATCCATCAGCGACACAGCCGCCCCCATCCAATAAGCAGCATTGGCCGGATCATTCGCATTGGCGCGCTCCAGCACCGCTTGCAGGACCGTGTCCAGATCAAAACCACCCGCCGGATGCAGCGTCCCGATCTCAAGCGCCAGATCCCGCGCCTGATCCAGCGTCGGTGCCCCCAGCCACGCCAGATCAGCCGCGCGCGTCGGCGCGGATTGCAGAACGCCCGGCGCGGTTGCCACCACCTCGGCCGATACCGCCCCGGCATAGGGCACGCGCTCCACCACGGCCGATTTCGGGAAACAGGCGTTGGAGCGGCTGTTGAAGGTAAAGGCCCCGCACGCGGCATCCGCCAGACACGCCGTGCGACATGCCTCAAGCGTTGTATCGAACAGCGGTTGCAGATCACCTCCCGGAAAATCCATGTCCTGTGTCGCGATGATCCGGCGCTCGGGGACGGCCTCCTGCGCCATGGCTTGCGGGCCAAACAGTCCGACAAGGCCAAGAACACCGACAAGGCCAGGAACAAGGGCGCGTGCAAGCAACGGACGGGGCATGGCGGATCCTCCTGATCTGGCGACATGGTGCCATGCTGCTGCTTTGGCGCGCAAGGATTCCTCTCCAGGATCGTCTGCGTTTACCTCGTCTTCACCTGCCTGCCCGATGCTGAGCCGAGACGCCGCCGCAGATTCAGTGAACCCGTGAAAGGATGGGCATGAGCCTTGCCAACAAACTGGCCGATGAACGCCGTGCTCGTCTGGCGGCGGAACGTCTGCTGGAATTGAAACAGGCCGAACTTTTCGCCGCCAACCGCAAGCTGGGCCGCCATGCCAAGGCCCTGTCCGACGAGATTCATGAGACCCGTGCCCAGGTCCAGACGATCGAGGATGAGAACAGGCGCGTCAAATCCGACCTCAGCGAAGCGCATCAGAAGGTCGAAATCGCCGAGCGGCGGCTGTGGCATTCCATCGAGACGATTCAGGACGGGTTCGCCTTCTTCGATCTGGATGACCGGATGATCGCGGCCAACAATGCCTATCTGTCCGTGTTCGAAGGGCTGGAGGAGGTGGGGCCGGGCGTCACCTATCCGCGCCTTCTGCAACTGCTGACCGAGGAGGGGATCGTCAACATCGGCAATCACAAACCCGCCCAATGGCGCGCCATGATGCAGCGCCGCTGGGAGGCGCCTTCGCCCGAACCCACGGTGATCCGCCTGTGGAACAACGCCTATATCAAACTGGTGGATCAACGCGGCAAGGGTGGCGATGTGGTCAGCCTTGCGTTGAACATCACCGAAACCGTCCGCTACCAGAAAGAGCTGAAACAGGCCCGCGAAAAAGCCGAGGCCGCGAATCGGGCGAAATCCGCATTCCTCGCCAATATGAGCCATGAGATACGCACCCCGATGAATGGCGTCGTGGGCATGTCCGAACTTCTGGGCGACACACCCCTGTCCGAGGAGCAGCGGCTTTATGTCGATACCATCCGCTCCTCGGGCGAGGCGTTGCTGGTCATCATCAACGACGTGCTGGATTACTCCAAGATCGAGGCCGAACGTCTGGTGCTGCATCCCGAACCCTTCGATCTGGAACGCGCCATCCACGAGGTGATCCTGCTGTTGCAACCCAGTGCCCGGCAAAAGGGGCTGGCGCTGTTCGTGGATTACGATCTGTTCCTGCCGACGATGTTTCTGGGCGATCCCGGGCGGATCAGGCAGGTTCTGACCAATCTGATCGGCAATGCCGTGAAATTCACCCAGACCGGACATGTGCTGATCCGCGTGGTCGGCATGCAGGCCAAGGGCAGCGCGCAGGGGCAGGTCCATGTCACGGTCGAGGATACGGGCATCGGCATCTCGGCGGACAAGCTTCAGCATGTGTTCGGCGAATTCAATCAGGTCGAGGATGCCCATAATCGCCGGTTCGAAGGGACGGGGCTTGGTCTTGCCATTACCCAAAAGCTGATCAGCCTGATGGGTGGACGGATCTGGGTGGATTCGGAACCCGGTCGCGGCAGCGCCTTTGGTTTCGCCCTTGATCTGCCCGTGATGGAAGGGGCTGCGGGCGATCCGGCCAGCGTGCGGACCTTCGGTCGCGCGGGCGAGGCGCGCGCCATCCTTGTCGTCGATCCGGTCGCGGCGAACCGCGACGTTCTGGCGCGCCAGATGCAGGCCATGGGCCACCGCGCCTTGCCCTGCGGGGATGCGCAAGCGGCCTTGGCGTTGCTCGATGGCGGGATCGACCTGATCCTGACCGAACATGACATGCCCGGCATGGACGGTCTGGAACTGGCCGAGGCGGTGCGCGCCCGTGGCCTGACGGTTCCGATCCTGATGCTGACCGACAATTCCGGCTTTGCCGAACAGGACCCGGCGCATCTGCACCTGCACGCGATCCTGCAAAAGCCGATCCCCCGGCGGCAGATGTTCGCGGCCTTTGAACGTGTGTTTGCCCCGCTGCCGGCCGCCTTGCCCGTGACCCG
>NCJR01000318.1 GCA_002282555.1 Rhodobacterales bacterium 34-62-10 | reverse complement strand
GGCGCGGGGCGTCAAGAACGTGATCGGCCTGCCCCGCCCCGTGCCGCTGGAGGTGGACCTGCAACGCGACCCGGAATTCGTGGAACGCGCGGCGGGATTTGGGCTGGATGCGGTCACGGCTTCGACCATCTACGTCAAGCTGGAATATGCAGCCCTGTTCGCCGTCGTGCTGATCATCCTGTTGTGGATGGCGCAGAAGGCGCTGAATTCGCCCTGGGGCCGGATGATGCGGGCGATCCGCGACAACGAGGTCGCGGCGGAAGCGATGGGCAAGGATGTGACCCGCCGCCATTTGCAGATCTTCATTCTGGGATCGGCCATCTGCGGGATCGCGGGCGCGATGATGACCACGCTGGACGGGCAGTTGACGCCGGGCACCTATCAGCCCCTGCGCTTTACCTTTCTTGTCTGGGTGATGGTGATCGTGGGCGGATCGGGGAACAATTTCGGCGCGGTGCTGGGCGGGTTCCTGATCTGGTTCCTGTGGGTGCAGGTCGAGCCGATGGGTCTGTGGCTGATGAATACGCTGACATCGGGCATGAGCGACGGGGCGCTGAAAACGCATCTGATGGACAGTGCCGCGCATATGCGCCTGTTTACCATGGGTCTGATCCTGCTGCTGGTGCTGCGGTTCAGTCCGCGCGGTCTGATCCCCGAGAGGTAAAGACACCAACAGGCCAGAAAAAAGCCCGTCCGGATCGCTCCGGGCGGGCCTTTTCATTGTGCAGGCGGCGGTCAGCGTCCGCGAAACAGGCTGCCCAGAATACCGCGCACGATGCGCTTGCCGGTTGTGCCCTTCAACTCTTTCATGACGGCCTGACCGAAAGCTTCGCCCAGGCTGTCGGGTTCGCGGCTGCTGGGGCTGCGCCGGGTGGCTGTGGTCGGCTGATAGCGGCGCGCAGCCTTGAACTCGCGCTCTTCCGCGGCGGCGCGTTCTTCGGCAGCGGCGGCCTCCTCTGCCTCGGTTGCGGCTTGCGCGGCGATACGTTGCAAGGCTTCATAGGCGGAGTCGCGATCCAGCGGGGTCTCGTATTTCCCGTACAGATCGGATGTGCGGATCAGCGTCGTCCGTTGAGCAGCCGTGATGGGGCCAAGCTGTGAGGACGGCGGCCGGATCAAGGTCCGCTCGACCATGCCGGGGATACCCTTGCGTTCGAGAAACGAGGTCAGCGCCTCGCCTACGCCCACTTCGCGGATCGCATCCTCGGTATCGAACCGCGGGTTGGTCCGGTAGGTTTGCGCGGCGCGGCGCAGTTCCTGCTGATCCTTGCCGGTAAAGGCGCGCAGCGCATGCTGCACCCGGTTGCCCAATTGTCCAAGGATCGTCTCGGGCACATCGGCTGGGTTCTGGGTGATGAAATAGACGCCCACGCCCTTGGACCGGATCAGCCGCGCCACCTGTTCCACCTTTTCGATCAAGGCCTTGGGCGCATCGTTGAACAGCAGATGCGCCTCGTCAAAGAAGAAGACCAGTTTCGGCTTTTCCGGATCGCCAACCTCGGGAAGGGTCTCGAACAGTTCGGAGAGAAGCCACAGCAGAAAGGTCGCGTAAAGACGCGGGCTGTGCATCAGACGGTCGGCGGCCAGGATATTGACCATGCCGCGACCGTCAGCATCGCAGCGCATGAGGTCGGCCAGTTCCAGCGCGGGTTCGCCAAAGAAATGCGCGCCGCCCTGATTTTCCAGCACCATCAGCCGCCGCTGGATCGCACCGACCGAGGCCACCGCGATATTGCCGTAACGCAGCGAGACATCGGCACGATTCTCGCCCAGCCAGACCAGAAAGGCCTGCAGATCCTTGAGATCCAGAAGCGCCAGCCCCTGTTCATCAGCCATGCGGAAGGCGATGTTCAGAATACCCTCCTGCGCCTCGGTCAGTTCCAGCAGACGGCTGAGCAACAATGGGCCCATCTCGGCCACTGTTGTGCGGACGGGATGGCCCTGCTCGCCGAACATGTCCCAATAGGTGACCGGAAAGGCCGCATAGCTGAAGTCGTCAAAGCCGATCTTGGCGGCGCGTTCCGAAAAGGGTTTGTGCAGCTTGCCCGTGGGATCGCCGGGCATCGCAATTCCACCCAGATCGCCTTTCACGTCCGACATGAACACCGGGACGCCCGCCGCGGAAAATCCTTCGGCAAGGATCTGCAACGTCACCGTCTTGCCGGTGCCGGTCGCCCCGGCAATCAACCCGTGGCGGTTGGCATAGTTCAGAAGCAGCCCCTGCTTGACGCCATATCCGTCACCGCCGCCGCCCACAAAAATCGCATTCTCCACGGAAACTCCCTTCATCTGGCCTTGATCACATCGCATTTGCCCGAACGGGTCGTGGCGAGAATACAAGTTTAACCTTTCTGTGCCAGAGTGAAGGCTGTCCGAACCCGTCCAACCATGCGGTTTCGGGCGTTTTTCCTCCCTGTCAGACTGGCCGCATCTTCGGATGCGGCCTTTTTTTGACTTGCGACAAAATTGTGAACCCTTGCCTGTTGACCGATCAAAGGATTCAAATTAGCGTGACCCCAATGACTAGGGTCAGGATTCATAACCAGAACATGACGACGGCAGCCAAAGCGCATGCTGACAGGAAGACCTTCGGGCACCTGTCATAGCGTGTT
>NCJR01000317.1 GCA_002282555.1 Rhodobacterales bacterium 34-62-10 | reverse complement strand
GTCATGCCCAGATTGGCCTGCACCATGGTGGCGGCGGCGGGAAAGGTGAAATCGGCGGTGGATGTGGCAAGGATGATCGCGTCCAGATCGTCGGCCTGCATCCCCGCATCCGCCAGCGCCGCACGCGCGGCACGGGTCGCCAGATCGGACGTGGTCTGGCCGGGGGCCGCGAAATGCCGCCGCTCGATTCCCGAACGGGCCTTGATCCACTCATCCGAAGTGTCGATCGAGGCCTCGAACGCGGCGTTCGGCACGACCCGGTCGGGCAGGTAATGCCCGACGCCCTTGACGACGGCACGAATGGTCATGATGGAGTGTCTTCCTGTTGCGTCTGTGCATCCTGTGCGAGGGCCGTGGCAGATGCAACCCGGGCCGCCAGTTTTTCCGAAAATCCCGATTGCGCCAGCGTGAAGGCCAGCTTGACCGCCGCCGACACGCCCGTCGCATCAGCCGAGCCATGCGATTTCACCACCGTGCCGTTCAACCCCAGAAACACCCCGCCATTGACGCGGCGCGGGTCGATCCGGTGCTTGAGGCGGCGCAGCGAGGTCAGCGCCAGCAATGAGGCCAGCCGCGACAGCGGGGAATGTTTGAACGCCTCTTTCAGCAGATCGCCGATCAGCTTGGCGGTGCCTTCGCCGGTTTTCAGCGCGATATTGCCGGTGAACCCGTCGGTCACGATCACATCGCAGACATTGCCGGGAATATCGCCACCTTCGACGAAACCGACAAATTCGAAATTGCCGCGTGCCGCGACACTTCCGATCAACTCATGGGCGGCCTTCAACTCGGCCCGGCCCTTGTTTTCCTCGGTGCCCACGTTCAGCAGGCCGACACGCGGATGCGACAGGTTCAAGCCGTTGCGGGCGTAAGATGCGCCCATCAGCGCGTATTGCAGCAGGTCCTGTTCGTCGGCGCGCACATCGGCACCCACATCCAGCATCACGTTGAACCCCTGCGGGTTGCGCGACGGCCACAGCACCGCAATCGCGGGGCGGTTCACACCGGGCAACTTGCGCAACCGCACCATCGACAGCGCCATCAGCGCGCCTGTATTGCCGCAGGACACAGCCACCGTCGCCTCGCCGTCGCGCACCGAATCAAGCGCGGACCACATCGAGCTGTCCTTGCCGTGGCGCATCACATGGCTGGGCTTGTCCGACATCGACACGACGCCTTGCGCATCGCGGATTTCACAGCGTCCGGCCAAAGCCTTGCGCTTGGCGACCAGCCTTTCCAGCTGATCGCGCGGACCGTGCAGAATAAAGGCGATATCGGGGTTGATCTTGGCAGACAAGGCAATGCCGGCAACCACGGCTGCCGGCCCCAGATCACCGCCCATGGCGTCAACCGATATCACGGTGCGCCCTGCTTTGGTCGCGGAAAGATCCGGCAACGTGGACATGGGCGCCCCTTGACTGCGTCGCTTATGCGGCGTCTTCGTCCAGATCGACTTCTTCGGTCATGGCGACGACTTCACGGTCGGCGTAATGGCCACAGGCGCCACACACATGGTGCGGACGCTTCAACTCACCGCAATTGGTGCATTCATTGGGGTTTGCTGCAACCAGTGCGTCATGCGCCCGGCGGTTGTTGCGGCGCGACTTGGAGACTTTGTTTTGCTGGACGGCCATCGTGCCACCTCGATTTCCTGTGGGCCTTGCGGCCCTGTTTCACTTGGGTCTGCGGGCACATATGCGCTTGGCGCTGCGGTGTCCAACCCTAAATTCGTTTGAGGCGCGGAAAATACTGTGAATCTTCTCTTGTGCAAGCAGATTTTTCCATGCGGTCACGTCCGCATCACCGCACCCCTTGGCCGCGCGGCCGATATTGGTTCATCCTGCGGTCAAACACTTGATAAATGGTTAACGTCGGCGCAGTGCATCGTTTGAAATCAATGACTTGCAAAATGTCCCACGGTGGGACAACCGCCAGACACCGCATCCGGGAGGGTTCAGCCCTCATCCTTGTCATCAGAGGGCTTGCCCAGCTTGTCGCGCAGGGCAGCAAGCCCGGCAAAGGGTTTCATCGCCTCTTCCGACAGCGGCGTCAGACCGGGTTCCGTCACCGTGACGCTGCCGATCCCGGCCCCCTCCGAGCGCGGCCAGGCCGGAAGCGCCAGCGCCAGCTCCTCGATCATGACGCCCTCAAGATCGATGCTGTCGCCCAAGGGCTCCGCACCGTCATCTTCGGGCATCTCGATCTCCTCGCCCTCGGGCAGGATGGGGCTGGGGTCGGCCAGATACAGCCGACGCACCGGCCCGTCGATCCGCGTGGTCACCGGGTCCAGCGTCACGACGCAGGGCTGCACCACCGTGGCACCCAGCGTCCCCTCCAGCACCCAGTCAGACGTCCCCTCGGCCCGCACCGTCCCCTTGAACGACAGCTTGCGCAGACCCAACAACCCCATATCCTTGGCGATGGCCTCAAGTGCGGCGGCACCGGGACGCAGTTCGAACGGGGTGGCGCGGTTCTGCGGCAGATCGGCCACGCGCAGGGTTCTGGGGGATTCGGGGGACTTGGACATGCAGTCAGACGCTTCCATTCTTGAACCGGGGGCATTCCTTCTGTAAGCGGGATAGAAGGCACAAGGGGCCAAGGCAAGAGGGCAGCGATGTCA
>NCJR01000316.1 GCA_002282555.1 Rhodobacterales bacterium 34-62-10 | reverse complement strand
GCGCTGCAAGGGTTCATGGGCCAGCCCACGGTCGTGAACAACGTGATCAGCCTGGCGACTGTGCCGGTGATTTTTGAAAAAGGGGCCGCCTTCTATCGCGATTTCGGGCTGGGCCGGTCGCGCGGCACGATCCCCTTGCAGATTGCGGGCAACGTCAAGCAGGGCGGGCTGTTCGAGACAGCCTTCGGCCTGAGCCTTGGCGAGATTGTCGATGACATCGCAGGCGGCACCCGCACGGGGCGGCCCGTGAAGGCGGTGCAAGTGGGCGGGCCTTTGGGGGCCTATTTCCCGCGCAGCAAATTCGACACGCCCTTCGGCTATGAGGAGTTCGACGGTCAGGGCGGGCTGATCGGCCATGCCGGTGTGGTGGTCTTTGATGACAGCGCCGACATGCTGGGGATGGCGCGGTTCGCGTTCGAATTCTGCGCGGTGGAATCCTGCGGCAAATGCACCCCCTGCCGGATCGGGGCGGTGCGCGGTGTGGAGACCGTGGACCGGATCGCGCGCGGCGATGCGGACGCGATCCCCCTGCTGACCGACCTGTGCGAGACGATGAAGGACGGATCATTATGTGCGCTGGGTGGGTTCACCCCCTACCCCGTCATGTCCGCGCTGACCCATTTCCCCGATGACTTCGCGACCACCAGAAAGGCCGCCGAATGAAAGACTTCATCCTGCCCCCGAAAGACGACCGCGACATGGGCACGCCTGCGTCCCGGTCCACCACGATGGTGACCCTCAAGATCGACGGCTTCGACGTGACCGTCCCCGAGGGCACCTCCGTGATGCGCGCCAGCGCCGAGGCGGGCATTCAAGTGCCCAAGCTTTGCGCCACCGACAGTCTTGAGGCGTTCGGATCGTGCCGTCTGTGCGTGGTCGAGATCGAGGGGCGGCGCGGCACGCCCGCCTCCTGCACTACGCCGGTGGCGGAGGGCATGGTGGTGCACACGCAATCGTCGAAAGTGCGCAAGATCCGCAAAGGCGTGATGGAGCTTTACATCTCGGATCACCCGCTGGATTGCCTGACCTGTTCGGCCAATGGCGATTGCGAGTTGCAGGATATGGCCGGGGCCGTGGGTCTGCGCGATGTTCGTTACGAGGCGGTGGAGACCCATTTCCAGCCCCGTCAGAACGGTGAGGCGAACCCGAACTACATCCCCAAGGACGACAGCAACCCCTATTTCACCTATGACCCCGCGAAATGTATCGTCTGCTCCCGCTGCGTCCGCGCGTGTGAGGAAGTGCAGGGCACTTTCGCGCTAACCATCACCGGCAGCGGCTTTGACAGCCGCGTCTCAGCAGGGGCGGCGGGCGATGATTTCATGTCATCCGATTGCGTCAGTTGCGGGGCCTGCGTGCAGGCCTGCCCCACGGCCACGCTGCAGGAAAAATCCGTCATCGAACTGGGCACACCGGAACGCTCGGTCATCACCACCTGCGCCTATTGCGGTGTGGGCTGTTCGTTCAAGGCGGAACTGAACGGCGATCAACTGGTCCGCATGGTGCCCTACAAGCATGGCAAGGCGAACCGTGGCCATTCCTGCGTCAAGGGGCGTTTCGCCTATGGCTATGCCAGCCATTCTGACCGCATCCTGAACCCGATGATCCGCGAGACGATTGACCAGCCGTGGCGTGAGGTGTCGTGGGAGGAGGCGATCGGCTTCACCGCCACGCGCCTGCGCGATATTCAGGCCAAGCATGGGAAACACTCCATCGGCGGCATCACCTCAAGCCGTTGCACCAATGAAGAAACCTATCTGGTGCAAAAGATGATCCGCGCGGTCTTTGGCAACAACAATACCGACACCTGCGCGCGGGTCTGCCATTCGCCCACGGGCTATGGTCTGCGCACGACCTTTGGCACCTCGGCGGGGACGCAGGATTTCGACAGCGTGGAACATACCGACGTGGTGATCGTGATCGGCGCGAACCCCACTGATGGGCATCCGGTCTTTGCCAGCCGCCTGAAGAAACGGCTGCGGCAGGGCGCCAAACTGATCGTGATCGACCCGCGCCGGATTGATCTGGTGAAATCGGCGCATATTGCGGCGGCGCATCATCTGGCCCTGCGGCCGGGCACGAATGTCGCCGTGCTGACCTCCATCGCTCATGTCATCGTGACCGAAGGGCTGGCGGATGAAGACTTTATCCGTTCCCGCTGCGACTGGGCCGAATTCGCCGATTACGCGGAATTCGTGAGCGATCCGCGCCACGCGCCCGAGGCGACCGAGATGCTGACAGGCGTGCCTGCGGACGAGTTGCGCGCCGCGGCGCGGCTGTTCGCAACCGGGGGCAACGGGTCGATCTATTATGGTCTGGGCGTGACGGAACATTCCCAAGGCTCGACCACCGTGATGGCGATTGCCAACCTTGCCATGATGACCGGCAATCTGGGCCGCCCCGGTGTGGGCGTGAACCCGCTGCGGGGCCAGAACAACGTACAAGGCGCCTGCGATATGGGCAGCTTTCCGCATGAATTGCCGGGCTATCGCCATGTGTCCGACGATGCGACCCGCGCGGTGTTCGAAAAGCTGTGGGGTGTGACCATCGACGCGGAACCGGGTCTGCGCATCCCCAACATGCTGGATGCCGCGGTCGAAGGGACGTTCAAGGGCCTCTAC
>NCJR01000315.1 GCA_002282555.1 Rhodobacterales bacterium 34-62-10 | reverse complement strand
CACGCCAAGGCGATTCTGGAGAACTTCCCCGACATCACCACCCAGACAATGGCCAGACCGAACCATGTGACAGCATAGCCCAGATGATCGTTCGGGATGCCCGATGTGTCCAGCGGCAGCGGGGCAAGCGGGCTGTCCGGCAGGGATGTGGCGCGGGCCACGACCAGAACCGGCTCGGTTTCCAGATGATCGGCCATCAGCGGCAGATCGCGGGCGAACCAGATATCGGCCCCCAGATCGGGCGCGGGCGTGTAGCTGTCGATTTCATCGGGCCAGTGCAGGTTGCCTTGTATGGTCACGGGATCGGCGGGCGCGGCAGGGGTGGGCGACTGGATCGGCAGGAACCCCAGATCAACCATGATCCGGCGACCCTCGACCTGCATGGGGCGGATGATGCGATAACCTGCCCCCACCTGTTTCTGGCTGACCAGCACGCGGATGGCGGGGTCCTGCACCTGTCCGGTGACGGTGACCGGCAGATAACGGTCGGCCTGCGGGTCGGGCTGCAGCGGCAAGGCAACGGGTGCGGCGGTGATACGCGCGTCGATATCCGCCAGAATCGCTTCTTTCCAGTCCAGACGCTGCATCTGCCAGATACCAAGACCGACCAGCACCACCGTGCCGAGCAGTCCGAAGATCATGAAAAGAATGAAACGCATCTGATGGGCAAGGCCTTTGAACGTGGAAAGCGCGCGGGGTGCGCGCGCTTTGCTTTCTTTCGCTTTGTCCGCCGGATTTCAACCGCTAAAGCGTCCGGCGGCACAGAGGGGGCGGGTCATTGCCCCCAGACGTAGACGGCCGCGAACAGGAACAGCCAGACCACATCAACGAAGTGCCAGTACCAGGCCGCGGCTTCAAAGCCGACGTGCTTTTGCTGGCTGAAATGGCCGCGTTGCAGGCGGATCAGGCAGACCAGCAGAAAGATCGTCCCGATGATCACGTGCAGACCATGAAAGCCCGTCGCCATGAAGAAGTTCGCGCCATAGATGTTGCCCGCAAAGCCAAAGCCTGCATGGGTGTATTCATAGGCCTGAAAGCCGGTGAAGATCACGCCCAGAGCGACAGCAAGGATCAGACCCCATTTCATGTCTTCGCGGTTGTTCTCATGCACCAGCGCGTGGTGGGCCCACGTAGCGGCAGCACCCGAGCACAGCAGGATCAGCGTGTTGATCAGCGGCAGGTGCCACGGATCGAAGGTTTCGATCCCGGCGGGGGGCCAGACACCGTCCACGGCGGGGCTGAGCGGCCCCATCGGGTACATGGCATGCTTGAAGAAGCTCCAGAACCATGCGGCGAAGAACATGACTTCGGACATGATGAACAGGATGAACCCATAGCGCAGACCGATCCGCACGACGGGGGTGTGATCACCGGCGTGGCTTTCCGCCACGACATCGGCCCACCAGCCGAACATCACATACAGAACGCCGACAAAGCCGGCCAGGAACATCCAGGGCATGCCATTGGCCATCCAGAGCACCGCGCCATAAAGCATGACGAATGCGGACACAGACGCCAGCAAGGGCCAAAGTGACGGGGCCAGGATGTGGTAATCGTGATTTTTCTCGTGCGCCATCTCGTATTCCCTCGTTGGAAGGCTTCTTAGTTAAGGGTGGTATCCGCGTCCGGGGCGGCGGCGTCAAGGGCCGCCTGCTCTTCGGGCAATTCGGTTTCATAGAAAGTATAGGACAGGGTGATCTGCTTGACGTGCTGCCCGTCGCGATCCTTGACGATCTCGGGGTCGACATAGAAGGTCACCGGCATCAGAACCCGCTCACCGGGTTGCAGGACCTGCTGTTCAAAGCAGAAGCACTGGATCTTGCTGAAAAATCCGCCCGCCTCATAGGGGGTGACGTTATAGGTCGCGGTGCCTGCGACAGCGCGGTCGGTGGGGTTATATGCCTCATAGAAGGCCAGCCCGGTTTCGCCGATGCGGATTTCCATCTGACGCTCGACGGGCTTGAACTCCCACGGCATGTCGCGGTCCTTGGACGCGTCAAAGCGCACGATGATCGTTTGATCCAGCACCTCTTCGGGGGCGACCTCGGACACCGATGTGGTGCCACCAAAGCCGGTCACGCGGCAGAACCAGTCGTAAAGCGGCACCGAGGCGAAGCCAAGGCTGCCCATCACGACCACAAGCCCGACTGTCTGGGCGACGGTTTTTGATTTGGGGGTCAGTGCCATACTAGTCTCCTTGAACCGGGGAACCATCCTGCGCCATTTCAGGGCGCGGTGCATGATCAAAAGCCTGCATCGGATCGCCGCTGGTGACCTTGACCACGGTCAGGCCGAAGACGATGGCGATGAAACCCAGCAACACCAATGCCAGCCCGATGTTGCGACCGGCGCGGCGCTGGTGAAGTTCATGTGTGGTGCGAAAGCTCATCCCCAACCTCCCAGACCATAGGGGCGCAGAGCCGCCTCAGCCAGAATCGCGCCGAAATGCAGGAACAGGTAAAGCAGCGAGAGCCCGAAGAACGACTTCTCGACCTTGTATTTGTCGGCCTGAGACACATCCTCGTCGCGCCGCCAGATGCGCCATGCGCCCAGCAGGAACAGCGCGTTCAGCACGACCGAGGTCAGCAGATAGACCGGCCCGCCAATCGAGGTGAAGGCGGTGCCCACGGCCAGCGGC
>NCJR01000314.1 GCA_002282555.1 Rhodobacterales bacterium 34-62-10 | reverse complement strand
GACGGTCAATACGAATTCCGGGCTAGGCGGCGATTCAACAGTCAATCTGCGCGGCATGGGTGGCGCTGATGTTGTCGCCATCAACCAGAACGGCCATGTGTTTGATCATTGCTGATCCATTTTCCTGAAAGAAGGCATGTCTATAAAAACTTGGTTTTCAAAGGTTTGCACGTCTTCGGGCAGCGATCAACCTTTAGTTGATCGACTGGTTGGCAGGCTGGTTGGCTGGCGTGCGTGATCCCGCGGCGCGCGGCTGCGGGCGGCCCGTAGGAGGCGGGGCGCGGTTCTGGATATTTGTGGCAAGATGCATGAAAAAGGGGGGCGCCGGGTTGGGGGGCGCCCCCGGTTTTCTGGGTCAGGCGGAGGCTTTGTTCAGGGCCTGATCCAGATCGGCGATCAGGTCATTGGCATCTTCGATCCCGATGGAGATGCGGACCACGTTGGGGCCAGCGCCCGCGGCGACCTGCTGCGCCTCGGACAACTGGCGGTGGGTGGTCGAGGCCGAGTGGATCACGAGGCTGCGGGTGTCGCCCAGGTTGGCGACATGGCTGAAGAGTTCCAGACTGTCGACGAATTTGACGCAAGCGCCGTAGCCGCCCTTGAGCGCCACGGTGAAAAGCCCGCCCGCCCCCTTGGGGCAGATCGCCGCGACACGGTGGTTATAGGGCGAGGACGGCAGACCCGCATAGGTGACGTAATCGACGGCGGGGTGCGTTTCCAGCCAGCTGGCCACGGTGACCGCGTTTTCCACGTGGCGCTGCATCCGCAGGCTGAGGGTTTCGATCCCCATCAGCGTGTAATGCGCCGCCTGCGGGTTCATCGTCATGCCCAGATCGCGCAGACCGATGGCGATGCCGTGGAAGGTGAAGGCGAGCGAACCGAATGTCTCATGGAACTTGAGGCCGTGATAGGCGGGCTCAGGCGCCGAGAGCGAGGGGAATTTATCGGAGGCCGACCAGTCGAATTTACCCGAATCGACGATGGCGCCGCCCGTGACGGTGCCATTGCCGGTCAGGTATTTCGTGGTGGAATGGACGACAAGCGTGGCCCCGTGTTCGATCGGGCGGCACAGATAGGGCGTGGCCGAGGTGTTGTCCACGATCAGCGGCAGGCCCGCGGCATCCGAGATCGCGCTGATCGCGTCCAGATCGGTGATGTAGCCGCCCGGATTGGCGATGGATTCGCAGAAGACCGCGCGGGTGTCATCGTCGATGGCGGCCTTGACCGCGTCGAGATCGTCGAAATCGACGAATTTGGCGGACCAGCCGAAGCGTTTGATCGTCTGGCTGAACTGGGTGACGGTGCCGCCATAAAGCCGGGTCGAGGCCACGATGTTGCGCCCCGGTGCCATCAGCGGGAAAAGCGCCATGATCTGTGCCGCGTGCCCCGAGGAGCAGCAGACCGCGCCCACGCCCCCTTCGAGCGTGGCGATGCGTTCTTGCAGCACGGCCACGGTGGGGTTGGTCAGGCGGGAATAGATGTAGCCGACCTCTTGCAGGTTGAAGAGGGCGGCGGCGTGATCGGCGTCGCGGAACACATAGGCCGTGGTCTGATAGATCGGGGTCTGGCGGGCGCCGGTGGCGGGATCGGGGCGGCTGCCGGCGTGAATCTGCAGGGTATCAAAGCCGTAGCTGGGTGCATCTGTCATTGAAGTCTCCTCCCGTTTATACTGAATTGCCCGTATCAGTAGGACAAGCCGGCGCGCATCACAACGGGGCAGCGCGGGGCAACAGGCGGGCACAGACCCGGAAAGGACAAATCATGCGTTCGGTCTTCCATCTTGCGATCCATGTTCACGATCTTGACGCGGCACGGGAATTCTATTCCGGCGTCATGGGGGCCGAGGAGGGGCGGAGCACCGACACTTGGGTGGATTTCGATTTCTTCGGCCATCAGTTGAGCCTGCATCTGGGCACGCCTTTCGTGACCGCGAATACGGGCCGCGTGGGTGAGCATATGGTGCCGATGCCGCATTTCGGGATCGTGCTGGGGCTGGATGACTGGAAGGTGCTGGCCAAGCGTCTGGAAGGGGCGGGGGTTGATTTCGTCATCCCGCCCTCGGTGCGGTTCGAGGGCGAACCGGGCGAGCAGTGGACGATGTTTTTCCGCGACTATTCCGGCAATCCGATCGAGGTCAAGGGCTTTGCGGATACATCGGGGATTTTCGCGTCCTGACAGGGGATTGCGGGGCGTTCCTGATTTTTTCAGCATAGTGTAACTTCATGTTGACGCGGCGTGGGTTGCAACATATCGTATCCCTATGTTGAGGTAAGGAGTGACGCGTCATGAACGCCCTGAAAAATCCCAAGAAGAAGGTAGCAGGCAAGATGAAACCCGTGAAAGCGGCCAAGGCTGGCAAAGTGGCGAGCCCCGTCAAGGACGCGACCCGCCGTCAGAAACGTCTGGAGCGGTTGAGCAACGCCAACAAGGTGACGTTCAGCCTTGAGCCGGAGGTGCGCAGCCTGATTGCGTCCGAGGCGAAGAAGGCGGGCCTTGATGAGGGCCATTATCTGCAGCGCGCGATCGAGACCTATCTGCTGGACACGGCCGAGCCGGGCGATGCCATCAAGTAGCTTTGCCAAGGCTACGAGTGGTCAGGACTTCAAGTATAGATCGAGATGCTCGCATATAAAGTAGGAA
>NCJR01000313.1 GCA_002282555.1 Rhodobacterales bacterium 34-62-10 | reverse complement strand
TTTCCAGTTTCAGGATAGTTCCGCCACACAAAGTGAGGCAGAGCCTGCAATCCTGAGAATGTCAGGCCAGTTTGACGCGATCAGGCCTTCGCGGATTTTGCCGCCAATCATTCCTTTAAGGTTCTGTGGCGTTCCTCCGGCATCGGACACATAAAGCCGCTTTGATGGCAGATCCCAGATGCGCGGAATGAACCGATGGCCCAGGATCGACGTGACCGCAAAGAGGTGATCAGTGAAGCCGCCTGTGTCCGCATATTGTTCCTTGATCCGTTTGCCGACATCATTGTTCAGCAACCCATCAAGGATGTAAGCTGCCTCGCTGACCGTGGCCGGAATGGTCTGAGATGCAAACGGCGCAAACTGGTCCGAAACATGCGTGTAGGCTTTCAGCACCGGCTCATTTCCGTATTTGGCATTGATCAGATTCATCGCCTCGCCTTGTCGGGTGGTTGGAAAGAACTGATCGTCGCTGGATGCGGTTATCCCCATGCCCCAGAACTACGCCATAGGTAGTTTGGCCTGAGCGTCCACGATATTCGCAAGCGCCCGTCCGTAGGCTCCAGACTCATTGATGATCAAAGCCAGAACAAGACGGTCGCGGCGAGTGCGATGGCTGAGAGGAAGACCTTCGGGCATCTGTCGTAGCGAGTGGCAACCCGGCGCCAATCCTTCAGGCGACCAAACATAATTTCGATCCTGTTACGACGTTTGTATCGACGCTTGTCGTATTTGACGGGCTTTGCTCGCGACTTCCGGCCAGGGATGCACGGCTTTATGCCCTTGTTTTGCAAGCCTTCACGGAACCAGTCGGCATCATAACCTCTGTCGGCCAGAAGCCATTGCGCAGGAGGAAGACTGTTCAGCAATGCCGCTGCACCAGTATAATCGCTGGCCTCGCCTGCGCTCATGAAGAAGCTGATCGGGCGGCCGTTTTCATCTGTGACGGCATGCAACTTGGTGTTCATGCCGCCCTTTGTTCGGCCAATCAGGCGACCGCGCCCCCCTTTTTCAACCCAAGGCTCGAAGCCGTGCGGTGTGCTTTGAGATAGGTCGCGTCGATCATTACCATCTTCGGAACTGTCGCCTCAGAGGCCAACCCCTCCATCATCCTCGCGAAGACGCCCATGTCGCCCCACCGCTTCCATCGGTTGTAGAGGGTCTTTGCCGGGCCGTATTCCTTCGGCGCGTCGGACCACCGCAAGCCATTGCGATTCATGAATATTATTCCACTCAGAACGCGCCTGTCATCCACGCGTGGCTTGCCATGGCTCTTTGGAAAGAACGGCCGAAGCCGCGCCATTTGTTCGTCCGTCAGCCAGTAAAGATTGCTCATAATGCCCCCAGATTTTGGGAGTTTGAATCATGCAAGCTTGGCAGCCTCAAGCGGATTAATGGGTCTGGAGCCTAGGCTTCACTTTCAATGTGCCACCGCGAAATACGCATCAATTCCCAAAACCCATGCGAATTACTCGCCTTAGCCATCTTGCTCAATCCAAGATTCAAGCCTTCCGAAAGCAGCACATTCAGCAAGCCAATCCGATCCTTCGGCGGTGCCCCTGTCCGTAGATGTGTGAACGCATCGGTGAACCCAGTTGCATCATCGACCAGCAACATGATGTCGGTGATGCGCGTATCCGGGACACGCTTATACAGATCAAAGAGCAGATCAGCCGCGCCGTTCGGGTTTTGTGTAGGCAATCGGCTGAGCTGCAGGACACCGTCTTCGATGGCCCCGCCGGGGATCGTTCCGCGTTTCGCCGCCTTTGAGAGTTTTTCCAGACCGATTTCCATCTGGGCATGGCGGTCTGCCAACCATTGCTCGGGATCAAGCGGCACAGCAAGCCGCGCATTTGCCGCTGCCGTTGTTGCGGGAACCAGAACCTGCTTGAGATCACCGTAGCGCTTGGATTGTGCCAGCCAGATATCGCCGGATCGGAAGGCGTCCCGCAAATGGAACAGAACCGCCACCTCCCACAAGCGTTGATCACTCGGTTGCTGCATCTTCAGGTGCTGGTGCCACTTCGAGGTGCGTCGCAGAAAATCTGTTGGCACAGAATGCCTTGCGCCATTTTTGATCAAATCGATGGCAGCCAAGAGCGGCGTAGCCACATGCGCCCCGTCGATCTTAAGAAGATGGAGCATTCTCGGGACATAGCGCCGGAATCGGTTATGACCCTGCACCGGTGCGGCACACGCGCAGGAGGTCGAGGTCTGGCGCGACGAAACCACCTTTACGCTTGCACCCGGCGACAGTGCCGAGTGGAAGCTGGTCATGGAAGAGGGCCAGACGGAAGAATACCGAATGCTGGTCGATGGCGGGCGTGTGAACTTCAACATGCACGGCCATGGCGAGGGCAATTCGGTGACCTATGAAAAGGGCCCCGGTTCGACGGGCGACGAGGGCGAGATCATCGCGACATTTGACGACGAACACGGATGGTTTTGGCGGAATCGGGACAGCCAGCCCGCAACCGTGACTGTCCAGGTGCGCGGTGAATACACCGAATTCAAAGACGCAAGTTGACACAAGGGCAGCCACCAGCATGAAAGGATGCGGGTGGTTGCCTGGCTCCGAAAAAGACCTTGGATGAGTCCGCAGTCTCGCCTCAGATTTTCCCCCGAAACCAACCTCGGGCATCC
>NCJR01000312.1 GCA_002282555.1 Rhodobacterales bacterium 34-62-10 | reverse complement strand
TTGAACCGCACCTTGGAAAAGGCTTCACGCAAAAGCCCTTTCCGAGACGGGTGAGGCTGGGCCCGGAAAACCGGACCCAGCCACATCAGATTGCCGGGTTTCCCCGGACCCGATTACTTCAGCTCGACGGTGGCGCCAGCTGCTTCCAGCTTTGCCTTGATGTCGTCGGCTTCGGCTTTCGAGACTTGCTCTTTCACAGCCTTGCCACCGGCATCGACCAGGTCTTTGGCTTCTTTCAGGCCCAGACCGGTGATGGCGCGGACTTCCTTGATCACGTTGATCTTGGATGCGCCGGCGTCTTTCAGGATGACGTCGAATTCGGTCTGCTCTTCAGCAGCTTCGGCAGCGCCACCAGCAGCGGGGCCAGCCATCATCACAGCGCCGCCAGCAGCGGGCTCGATGCCATATTCATCCTTCAGGATGGTTTTCAGTTCTTGTGCTTCGAGAAGCGTCAGACCAACGATCTCTTCTGCCAGTTTCTTCAGATCAGCCATTTTACTGTTTCCGTTCGTTTAAGATGTGTTCCAACGTGCAGGGTGTTCCACACGCAAATCAAAGGTTGCTCACGCGGCCGCCTTGTCCTCGATCGTGGACAGGATGGACGCGATATTCGAAGCAGGCGCGCCAATCGCACCGGCGATGTTCGCAGCGGGTGCCGCAATGCAACCCACGATCGAAGCGATAAGCTCCTCACGCGACGGCATTTTCGACACGGCTTCGACACCGGCCCGGTCCAGAGCCGCACTGCCCATGGCACCACCAAGAATTTCAAACTTCTTGTTGTCCTTGGCGAAGTCCTCGGAAACCTTGGCTGCTGCCACGGGGTCCTCGGAATAGGTCAGTACGGTCATGCCCGTCAGAAGATTGGCGATGCTTTCGCAAGGCTTCCCTTCAAGGGCGATCTTGGCGAGCTTGTTCTTGGCGACGCGGACGGACCCACCCACTTTGCGCATACGCGCGCGCAGGTCCTGCATCTCGGCAACCGTGAGACCTGCGTAATGGGCAACGACCACAACGCCAGAGGGGCAACGACCACAACGCCAGAGCTTTCAAAGATCTGGCCGAGTTCCTCGACCACTTTCTCTTTTTGTGCTCTATCCACAGTTTCACTCCAAATTTGGGGGTTACCCCCCGGCTCAGTTTAGCCCCCTGCACGCAAGGGGCGTTCGGGTCCAATTTCAGGGTCCCGAGGCCAGATCTACCCGAGGGAACACACCCAACGGTCAGTTTGTCTCGTTCCCCATCTCAGGAAGGATTTATTCAGACGATTGCCTGAACCCTCCGTCTCGGACAGGACAGGGCCGATTGCGGCCCCGCCATTCGACCCCGGGGCAAGCCCGGGGCGGAATTCTTATTCTGCGTTGGCCGAGGCCAGGTCAACCGAAACGCCCGGACCCATTGTCGAGGACAACGAGACCTTGCGCAGATAGGCGCCCTTGGCACCTGTCGGCTTGGCACGCGCAACCGCACCGACAAAGGCACGGATGTTCTCGACCAGCTTGGCCTCGTCGAACGACACCTTGCCGACGCCTGCATGCACCACACCGGCCTTCTCGACCTTGAACTGCACTTCACCACCCTTGGCGGCCTGCACAGCTGCGGCGACATCCATCGTCACCGTGCCGACCTTGGGGTTCGGCATCAGGTTACGCGGACCCAGCACCTTGCCCAGACGACCGACGACCGGCATCATGTCAGGGGTGGCGATGCAGCGATCAAAGTCGATCTTGCCGGACAGGATGGTCTCCATCAGGTCCTCGGCGCCGACAATATCCGCACCGGCAGCAGTGGCTTCATCAGCCTTGGCACCACGGGCGAACACAGCGACGCGCACATCCTTGCCGGTGCCATTCGGCAGGCCGACAACGCCGCGGACCATCTGGTCAGCGTGACGCGGATCGACACCAAGGTTCATCGCGATCTCAACGGTCTCGTCGAACTTGGCCGAGGCATTCGCCTTGATCAGCGCGACGGCCTCTTCAACGCTCAGGTTTTCCTTGCCGGCAACGGCTTCGCGTGCGGCGCGGGTACGTTTTCCAAACTTCGCCATCACTTCACCTCGATGCCCATGGAGCGGGCAGAGCCCAGAATGATCTGCATTGCGCCTTCGATATCGTTGGCGTTCAGATCGACCATTTTCGCTTCGGCGATTTCTTTCACCTGTGCAACGGTCACGGAACCTGCGGTGGTGCGGCCGGGGGTCTTGGACCCGGACTGCAGCTTGGCGGCCTTCTTCAGGTAATAAGACGCGGGCGGCGTCTTGATGTCCATCGTGAAGGACTTGTCCTGATAATAGGAAATCACGACCGGGGTCGGGGCGCCGACATCCAGATCTGCAGTCTTGGCGTTGAACGCCTTGCAGAATTCCATGATGTTGATTCCGCGCTGACCCAGAGCCGGGCCTACGGGCGGGGAGGGGTTGGCTTGCCCGGCTTTCACCTGAAGCTTGAGCTTGCCGATCAGTTTCTTGGCCATCTGGCCTCTCCTTTTGTCCAACACCGCGCTGACGCGTCAGGCGGCACTTCGTGGCGTGGTCCGGTCCGACGGTCGCGAGCGCCTCGCCTCCCACGATCTACACACTCAGATCTGTTTCGAGACCTGGGTGAATTCCAACTCGACCGGGGTTTCCCGGCCAAAGATCGAAACGGCGACCTTCAGACGCTGGTTCGCCTCGTCGATTTCCTCGATCATGCCATCGAAATCCTCGAAAGGACCGTCGCTGACCTTGACCTTCTCGCCGATCTCGAAATGGATCAGGGTGCGCGGGCTTTCCTCGCCCTCCTGCACCCGACCAAGGATCGCCTGCACTTCGGCATCGCGCATCGGCATCGGGCGGCCCTGCGGCCCCAGAAACCCTGTGACGCGGTTGATCGAGTTGATCATGTGATAGCCCTTGTCGGACATTTCCATCCGCACCAGCACATAACCCGGCATGAACCGACGCTCGGTCGTCACCTTCTTGCCGCGGCGCACTTCGATCACTTCTTCCGTGGGAACCAGAACCTCTTCGATCTGATCCTCAAGACCGTTCTCGATGACGGCTGTTCTGATCTGCTCGGCGATCTTCTTCTCGAAGTTCGACAGAACACTCACCGAATACCACCGCTTCGCCATCGCTGTTCCAGTCCTCAACTTCCGGCCTTGGCCGGTATTATCCTTGTAGTCCAAAGGCTTGTTCGCCCCGGCCCGAAAACAAAAATCGGCGTGCAACACGAATCGCCGCACGCCATTTCCGGATCAGGTCTGCCCTCTACAAAGGAAACCGTCCAGATTCAAGGGCAAGCGGTGTTTTTTGATCCGAAAGGATCAGCCGAACATCCCCAGAACACTGCGCAGACCAAACTGGATGGTCAGGTCCACCAGCGAAAAGAACAGAGCCGTCAGCGCCGCCAGAATGAAAACCATCACGGTCGTCAGCAACACCTCGCGGCGGGTCGGCCAAACGACTTTGGAAACTTCCGCGCGGACCTGCTGAATATACTGGATCGGATTGGTGCGTGCCATGGATGCATCTTTTCTGTCAGGATCAGCGGACCACATACGCGGGTCGCCAGACGATTTCAAGGCCCGGCAATCCTGTCCGGGACTGAATGTCATTCTGTGGGAAGTGGCAGGGGCAGCAGGGTTCGAACCCGCGACCTACGGTTTTGGAGACCGTCGCTC
>NCJR01000048.1 GCA_002282555.1 Rhodobacterales bacterium 34-62-10 | reverse complement strand
GCTCGCTGGGCCCGCGAGGGCCTGCCCTTCGCCGAGATCCACGACGTGACCATCCTCGTCGAGCTTGGCGCCGAAGCGGGCTTTGAAATCGTCGCTCAGATTCCGGCCCTTGGAGAAGCGCTGGTAGATCTGGGCGATCTTGTCGGTGGTGACGCCGGGTTTGATCATGGCGATCGAGGCGTCGATCCATTCGCGCGCCTTGGTATAGGCATCGGTCTGCGACGGCGTCGCGCGGCCCACGTTGAAGGTCCGGTAGTAGCAGGTCCGGTACCCCTGATAGCTTTGAAGGATATCAAAGAACGCCTGATCGCCGGGCCGGATCAGCCGGTCGGTGAAGTTATGCGGATGCGGGTTGCACCGCTCGCCGGAAATGGCGTTGATCGCCTCGACATCGTCAGAGCCCATCTCGTAGAGCATCTTGTTGGACAGCGCGACGATGTCATTCTCACGGATGCCGGGTTTCAGCTCTTCATAGATCATGTGATAGACACCATCGACCATGGCGGCGGCTTGGGTCAGAAGCTGGATTTCGTCCCAGTTCTTGATCTCACGCGCGGCCAGCATGATCTGCTGCCCGTCCACAACATTGATCCCCTCCTCGCGCAGGGCGTGGAACATCGCGGTTTCGGCGTAATCGACACCCACGGGCATATCAGCCATGCCCGCATCGCGGATCAGCCCGGCGATTTGCTTGGCATATTTCTGCATCAAGCCGAATTCAGGCGGGATCGTGCCGCGCATGCCCACCACACCAGCCAAGCAATGATCGGGTTCCAGCCAGTCAGCATGCCGCTTGTGATGCATTGCAGCCGAGCCGAAATCCCAGACATAGGGGCTGTCATCCCCCGTCAGCAGGCAAAAGCGGCACATCTTGTCCCGCTCCCATTCGCCGATCTTGGTGGCACTGACATAGCGGATGTTATTGACATCAAACAGCAGCAGCGTGCCCGCGTTCGACGCTTGCAACGCCTGCCGCGTGCGCGCCAGACGATAGCGGCGCAGACGGTCGTGATCGATGCGGCGTTCGAAATCCACTGTGGTATGGCCCCAAGCGGGCAGGCGTTCGCGCCATTCCCAATTGGGTTCCAAATCTTGTGGCGTCAGCAGGTTCGGCATCAGGGCGCGTGACATAAGTTCCTCCTCCAGATGCGGGGATGCCGCACCTCTTTTTGTTGTTTAACAGTGGTTTAGCGGCTTACTGGATGCACCAGCCGCCATCGATGTGGATCATCTGGCCGGTCATGTAATCGCTATCGTCGCTGGCCAGAAAAGACGCGGTGCCCACGATGTCGCGGGGATAAGACACGCGCTTGATCTGCAAGGCGTCGCGCACGATGTCGTCATAGGCTTGGCCTTCGCGCTCCTTGAACCCGATCTCGACCAGATCTTTGTCGAACTGCTCCCACAGGGGGGTGACGACCACGCCGGGTGCATAGCCGTTGACAGTGATGTTATGTTCGGCCAGCCCAATCGCCCCGCAATGGGTCAGCGCCAGACAGCCGTATTTCGAGGTGCAATAGACCGTCACATCCACCAATGGCTTGCGCGACGCGATGGAGCCGACGTTGATCAGCTTATAGGGATGCCCCTCCATCGGGCCTTGGGCGATCATCTGGCGCGCGGTTTCCTGCATGCCCAGCCACATCGCCTTAGTGTTGACGTTCATGATCATGTCCCAGTTGTCTTCATCAATATCCATGAAGAACCGGGGCTTGTTCAGACCTGCATTGAACAGGCCCACGTTGATCGACCCAAAGGCCTCGACCGTGGCGGCAACGGCGGCCGCATTATCTTCGCGTTTGGTCACATCCATGCGCACGGCAATCGCACGGCCATTGCCTGCGGCGTTGATGCGCGCGGCCACACCCTGCGCCTCGTCCAGATCCAGATCACCGATGCAGACATTGGCGCCCTGCTGCGCAAAACTTTCGGCATTGGCGGCACCCATGCCGCGCGCGGCACCTGTGATCAGGATGTTTTTCCCCTTGAGGCGGTTCGGGTCCATGGTGTTCCTCCCTAAGTGACCTAGTTTTTTAAAATCTGTTCGGCTTGGGCCTGTACCCGCGCCAAGGCCTCGCGCGGGGTGACAATCCCGCGCAGCATGTCGTGCAGTTCAAACCCGCACAGGCGGATGATGTCCGAGATTTGCGGGATCGGCGGGCGCGGCCAGAATTGCAGTTCGTCGCGCCATGACATCTGATCGACCAACTCGAAAATCGGTGACAGGCGGCGCACCTCGGGATCAGCCCCCACGGAATAGCGCGGCGCAGTGCGGCTGCCATTCTGGGCATAAAGCTTCTGCGCTGCGGGCGAGGTGAAGGCCACCAGCGCCTCGACCGCGTCATCCAGACGATCCTCGGCCAGATTGGACGGGATGCACAGGACATAGCCGCCCACGGGCGCAATCGGCGCGCCCTCTGGCCCGTGCGGATGCGGCAGATAGCCCGTATTGCCATGGGCGGGGCAGCTTTCGTCCAGTTCGAAATAGGGGGCAAGCAGCGTATAGCCGTAGGCCATGGGCACTTGCCCCGCGCCGTAGGGCCGGATGCGTTCAAACCATGACATCGACAGGATGTCGGGGGGCGAATATTGCAGCAGTTCCATCAGGTAATCCGCCGCCGCATGAGCGCGGTCCGTGTCCAGCTTCGGCCGGAATGTCTGACCCGCCAGCGTGTCGGCGTCATAGCCGCCCGCGATTTCGGGAATATCGATGATCGGCTGGCCGAAGGCGGCGCAGGTCATCATGAAAGTATGCCCCAGCGCCGTGCCGCGCGCGGCGTTCCACGCCACGCCATAAAGACCGCGCCGGGGATTGTGGAAATGCCGCGCTGCCGCGATCACCGCCTCGGTGGTGCTGGGCGGTTCCAGCCCGGCTGCGGCGAACATATCCTTGCGATAGAACATCAGTTCCGGCGTGGTCTGGCTGGGCACACCGTAAGGCCGCCCACCCCAATGGGCAGCGCGCCAGCCTGCTGTGTGAAAATCAGCCGGATCAAGGCGCGAGACCTCCATCACCTCGTCCAGCGGGCGGATCACGCCTTTGCTGGCAAATTCACCCACCCAGGGCAGGTCAACGGCGATCAGGTCGTAGCGGCTTTTGGGCCGGACCGCGTTGCGCAACGCCTCCTCGTGCAGGCGGTCGATGGAAAAGGCGCGCTGGTGGATATCGGTACCCACCATCTGCTCAAACTGCCGCTTCAGCCCCTCCATCACCATGAAGGTGGGATCGCCATGGACCAGAATCCGCAAGCCTCCCGCCAGTTTCAGGGGTTGGGGCAGGGCGGTCGGCGGGGCAATGGCGGCTGTGCCCGGTTGATAGGAACCGCCAAAATAGTAATCTGCAGCCTCGGTGGTCGTCTCCGCTCCGCCAAAAGTGGTACGGATCATACGGTCGATCCGGTCGGCCATCTGGTTGAAATTCTCCAGCAACCGGGCGCTGGGATGCAGGGAATAGGATTTGCCTGTCCGGGTCCGCGCCCGCCGCTCGACCAGCCCGGCCTCCTGGATTTCTGCCAGTTTGCGCGTGGCTGTCGCATAGGGCACGCCCGCCGCCGCGACCATGGCCGAGGGCGAAACCATGCGCCCCTCGCCATGACTGCGCAGCAGATGCAGGATCATGTTCAGATGCGGGTTGGGCGTGTTTGGGTCAATTGTGCTGTCCAGCTCGACCGAAAGGTCCATGAGGAATTGCACCATCCGCTTCAATTCAGGGCTGGTCGATATCGTGGAGGTGCCCGCGGACCCGGAGGGCGCGGTTTGTCCAGAACGATCATTTCCAGTCATGAAGTGTTGCATTTTATCCAACCGGACGGAGGCGCTGGGGCCGCGTCGCTTGCCGTTCATTTGTCTGCTCCCAAGCTGATCAATTTGATATCCAGCAAGTATCGCAAAAAAATTCAAAATGGATATTATTAAGTTCAAAATGGATAAAATCGCGGCGTTCACGCTTTGCAAAATCGCGATTGATAAGGGAGCGTTTGCACAGGGTGAAAATCACCTGAGGCTGGGAGGTCGCCTGCAAACGTGCCAAGATAAATTCCGATGGGAGGAACCAGAGAATGAAAGTGACACTCAAGGTCGCGCTGACCTGCACGACAGCGATGTTCGCGACTGCCGCTGCCGCCGAGACGATGCGGATCGGCATCACGCAGAACAACGTGGGCGTGGACAGCTATCAGACCACCTATGAGCGGGCGTTCATCGCCGCCGCCGAGGCCAACCCCGATGTCGAGGTTGTCGTGCTGGATGCGGGAGGCGATGTCGCCCGGCAGATCGCCCAGATGGAAGACCTGATCCAGCAAGAGGTGGATGCCATCATCATCTGGCCCACCAATGGCGAAGCCGTGATCCCCGCCGTGCGCAAAGCGCATAATGCCGGGATTCCGGTTGTTGTGACCAATTCCAACATTGCCGAACAGGGTTTTGATTTCGTCGCGTCCTTCTCAGGCCCCGATAACATCACGCAAGGCGCGCGTTCGGCCGAGATCATGTGCGACAAGTTCAAGGAAATGGGCATTGAGGGCGAGGCCCGCGTGGTGCAGATTTCTGGCCAGCCCGGGTACACCACCGCGATTGAACGGCAAAAGGGCTTTGACGATCGCCTGCCCGAGGTTTGCCCCGATGTGACGCTGGTGGAAACGCAGCCCGGTGACTGGAACCGCGAAAAGTCGCAGCAGGTCATGGAAGCGTTCCTTGTGAAGTATGACGATATCGACGGCGTCTATGCTGGCGATGACAATATGGGCGTGGGCGCGTTGAACGCGGCCAAGGCCGCCGGGCGCGAAGGGATCATTTTCGTGGGCGCCACCAACTTCGCCGTGGGCTATAATGCGATGGCGGCGGGTGACTATTGGGGCTCGATCTATCAATCCCCGGTGGATGATGCCGAGGCAGCCCTCAAGACCGCGATCGACCTTCTGAATGGTGAGGAGCTGCCGTTCCTGAACTATTTCGACACGCCCAAGATTACGCAGGACAACATGGACGAGTTTACCAAACCCGTCTTCTGATCTCCTCCCGGGATGCGTGGGGCCTTGTTGCCCCGCGCGTTTCGTTTTCTTTACATGAACAAGCCTACGGAGGTGCGGAATGTCACGTGTTGCGGGACGTTGCAGTATTGTGACGGGTGCGGCCCAAGGGATCGGTCGCGCAATAGGAGAGGCGCTGCTGGACGAGGGCGCGCATGTCTGTTTTGCCGACATCAACGCCGCAAAGGTGGCTGAAGTGGCCCAAGCCAACGCCGCTCGTGCCGCATCGTCAGGGGCCCGGGTGACCCATGCCGCCGTCGATGTCACCGACCGTAAACAGGTACGGGCGATGATCGCGCACACGGTGGCCACCCTTGGCAGGTTGGATGTGATGTTCAACAATGCGGGCGTGAACAAGCCGATGAATTTCCTGGACGTGACCGAGGAGAATTGGAATTTCATCATGGGGATCAACGGCCTGGGGTGCATGATCGGGATGCAGGAAGCCGCCCATCAGATGATCGTCCAAGGCGGTGGTGGCAAGATCATCAACACTGCCAGCGTTGCCAGCCGTCAGGGATTTGACAATGTTGCCCCCTATTGCGCCAGCAAATGGGCCGTCGTGTCGCTGACCCAATCCGGCGCGCGCGATCTGGCCAAGCATGACATCACGGTTACAGGTTTCGCCCCCGGCGTGGTGGCGACCGAGATGTGGGAGCAGGTCGATCACGATCTGATGGAGATCGGTGCCGCAGAGCGGCCCGGTCAGGCGATGGAGGAGTTTTCGGCCCAAATCCTGCGCGGACGCGTGGCTAAGCCTGCGGATATCACCGGTACAACGACCTTTCTGGCGTCGCGTGACAGCGACTACATGACGGGGCAGATCATCATGATCGATGGGGGAATGACTCTGGTGTGATGGCCAAGGCCTGCACCAAGGGGGGAGAACGACATGGCAGGACTGACGAAACAGGGGATCGGCGCAATCCTTGCGAAACAAGGCATCCTGATTGCCTTTGCGATCTTTATGATCGGCTTTGCGCTGGCCAATCAGCGTTTCATCGCCATCGACAATATATCCGGTGTCATCCGCTCCTCGGCCATTCTGGGTGTCATGGCGCTGGGCGTCACCTTTGTTGTGATCGGCGGGAACTTTGACCTCTCGGTCGGCTCCATGATGTCATTCTCGACCATCGTGGTGCTGGACCTGCATGACAAGCTTGGCCCCGCGCTGGCCATTCCTGCGATGTTTGGCCTGACCTTGGCGCTGGGGGCCTTTATCGGCTTTCTGGTGGGGTATATGAAATTGAACTCGCTGATCGTCACGCTGGGGATGCTGTCGGCGATCCATGGGCTGACACTGACATGGTCGGGCGGCAAGAACATGGATATCGCCGATAAGGCCGGAACATGGTTTTCCGTCTTCGGGCAGGGCCGGATTCTGGGCGTGCCCGTCCCCATCCTGATCTTTCTGGGACTTGCCGTCATCCTTGGCATCACGCTGTCCAAGACCCCGTTCGGGCGCAAAGTCTATGCCGTGGGCGGCAACGGGCAAGCCGCCACCTTTTCGGGCATCCCGCGCGCGCGGATCGTGTTTCTGACCTATCTGATGTCGTCTTTCTGTGTGGCCGTCGCGGGCTTGTTGCAGGCCAGCCGCAGCCTTGGCAGCCAGAACACCGTGGGCCAAGGGATGGAGTTGGAGGTGCTGGCCGCGGTCGTTTTGGGCGGCGCGTCGCTGATGGGCGGGTCCGGTACGATATTCAAGACGGTGATCGGCGTGCTGATCCTTGGCTTTATCCAAAATGGACTGCTGCTGATGGGTCTGGCCTTTTATGTCCAATATGTCGTGACTTGGGCCATCATCATCCTGGCCGTCTGGCTGGACGTCGCAGCAAAGCGGGGCCGCTTGTGGTCCCCCACCGCGTGAAGGAGGGCGGGTCGATGACAACCGCACGCTATAGGGACGCCCTGAAATACGGCGCGATCTGGGTCTTCATATTGGTCGAACTGGCGTTCTTTTCCATTGCCGGGGAATTCATGTCCACATCGGACAAGGCTTTCATGGATTTCGACAACATGCTGTTACTGCTCAAGCAATCGGCCCCCATCGGGATCATCGCGCTGGGCATGACGATCATCATGATCAACGGCAATATCGACCTGAGCGTCGGGGCCACCTATGCGCTGGCGGCCATCGTTCTGCTGGACAGCATGACATGGCCCGCCCTGCAAGCGATGGGCGATTGGGCCATCCCGGTGGCTTGGGGGCTGGCGCTGCTGACGGGTGCGGTGCTGGGCGCGATCAACGGGCTGATTGTGTGGAAAACCGGGGTTGATGCCTTCATCGTCACGCTGGGCTCGATGCTGGGCTATCGCGGGCTGGTGTTCATGATCAATGGCGAGCAACCGACAAGCCATCTGAACTGGACCTTGGTCGATTTTGCCGAGGCGCAGTTTCTGGGCCTGCATACCGCGACATGGTTCCTGCTGATCACGGCGCTGGCGTTGTGGCTTTTGATGACCCGCACCGTGCATGGCCGCAACGCCTATGCCATCGGCAACAACCGTGAAGCGGCGGTGAATGCAGGTATCCGCGTCGGGCCGCATATGGTGTGGAATTTCGTCTTGATCGGGTTTCTGGCCGCACTCTCGGCGGTGGTGTTCTACTCTGAAAGCGGTTCGGTCAATCCCAATGACGGGATGCTGTTCGAGTTGTGGGCGATCACGGCGGTGGTTCTGGGTGGCACCAAGCTGACGGGGGGCTATGGCTCGATCCTGTCGACGCTGGGCGGCGTCATCGCCATCCAATTGCTGCGCAAAGGTCTGGGCCATATCGGGGCCGCGACCGAGACTGTCAATCTGGTGATCGGCCTGATCCTGATCGCCGTGCTTCTGCTGGACCGCCAGTTGAACCGCAAGGGGCAAGAGGAGTTGAAGATATGACCGCACCCATCCCCGTCCTGCGCCTTGAAGGTATCGTCAAGACATTCCCCGGCGTCCGCGCGCTGGATGGTGTGTCCCTGTCCGTCATGCCCGGAGAGGTCCACGCCCTCATGGGGGAAAACGGCGCGGGTAAATCCACCCTGATGAAGGTTCTGGGCGGCATCCACGCGCCTGATACGGGCCAGATTTTCATCGCCGAGGAACCCACCGTCATGACCTCGCCGCAACAGGCCAAGGCCAAGGGGGTGGTCTTCATCCACCAAGAACTCAGCCTTGCGGATGAACTCAGCGTGGCCGAAAATATCTTCTTGGGCGAATTGCCCCTGAAATCCTTTGGCCGGGTCGATTGGACAAAGCTTTACGCCGATACCGATGCCATCCTGAAAACCCTGAACGTGGGCTTTGACGCGAAAACGCGGGTCGGGGATCTGTCGATTGCCAATCAGCAGATGGTCGAGATTGGCCGCGCCCTGACCGTCAACCCGCGCGCGGTGATCTTTGACGAACCCACAGCGTCACTGACGGACGCGGAAAAGGTCGTGCTGTTCAAAGTCATCGCCGATTTGCAGACCAAAGGCGTGGGGATCATCTACATCTCCCACCGGATGGAAGAGATTTTCAAGATCACCGACCGGATCAGCGTGCTGCGCGACGGTCAATATCGCGGCACCCTGACCACAGCCGACACGAGCGAGGATGAGGTGACGCAGCTGATGATCGGCCGCAGCCTTGATCTGTCGCGCAACACCAGCCATCACGCACTGGGCGATGTCGCGCTGGAAGTGCGCGGCCTATGCTGCGGCAAGCTCTTCCACGATGTCAGTTTCGCCCTGCGCAAAGGTGAGGTTCTGGGGTTCTACGGTCTGGTTGGTGCAGGCCGGACCGAAATTGCCGAGACGCTCTTCGGCCTGCGCACCCCCCGCGCGGGGCAGATCCTGTTGAACGGGCAGGAGGTCAAGATCACCTCCCCGATCGAGGCGATCCGCCACGGCATCTCCCTTGTCCCTGAGGATCGCAAACATCAGGGTCTTGTGCTGGGCATGAACTGCCGGGACAACATGACCCTGCCGCAGATTGATGATCTGACCGCAGGACCCTTTGTCAGCGACGGCGCAGAGGTCGCGATTTTTGACCACTACCGCGACAAGCTGGACATCCGCACCCCCGGCTGGCACCAGACCGTCGGCAATCTGTCGGGCGGCAACCAGCAGAAGATCGTGATCGGCAAATGGCTGTCGATGCGCCCGCAGGTTCTGATCGTGGATGAACCCACACGCGGCATCGACGTCGGCTCGAAAGCGGAAATCCACAACCTGATCCGCGATCTGGGCGCCCAGGGCTATGCGGTGATCGTCATCAGCTCGGAAATGCCCGAAGTGCTGCATGTCTCGGACCGGATCATTGCGATGTTCTCTGGCAGGGTGATGCGTGAGTTCACTTCGGAGGAAGTGACCGAAGACAATCTCGTGCAGGCCATTTCGGGAATTGAGGCGAACAAGTTTGTTGAGGGCCGCTGAGGTATCGTCTGGCTTCACCAGCCAGCATTGAATTGCCCACATGTAGGATTGCATGAACATCTTGAAGGCAAGGGCGCTTGTGATGTTTGGATCGGATCGCTCTCCGGATGGGCACGATCACCGCGTCAGACACAACATGTGGGTAGATCTTCATCGCCGATCTGATGGGATGGGAAAAGTTTCCGCTGGCATGGTCGCTAGGCATTACCTTCGTCATCATTGGCGCTGGGGTGGTGTTCTTGCCTTGGATGATCGGCATACCCAAAGGTGAACTGGTGGTGGTCATTGCCACCGAAGGCGCGCCGCACAACTGACCGGCGCTGAAGGGATATCACCTAAAGCTGCGCAATCCGGTTGCGCCCCCTTTTGCACGGATCCGCAATGCCTCAGCCCTGCAGCGTGAGCGCAAGCAGAGCAATGCTGCCCACGATGATGCGCCACCAGCCAAACAGCGCATAGCCATAGCGCGAGACATAGCTCAGCAATCCGCGCACGACGACCACCGCCACCACGAAAGCCGCCGCGAACCCGATTGCGATCTCGGTGACCGATCCGCTGTCCAGAACGGCGCGGTTCTGCCACAGGTCATAGGCAAATGCACCGGCCATCGTGGGCATCGACAGAAAGAACGAGAACTCGGCCGCCGCCCGTTTGCTGGCACCCAGTGTCAGGGCACCGACAATGGTCGCGCCGGAACGGGACACGCCGGGGATCATGGCAAGGCATTGAAACAGCCCGATCTTCAGTGCGACGCTGAGCGGTAGATGCATCGCATCGTTGTAACGCGGCGTGAATGCAGTCCGGTCCACGACCAGCAGGACAACGCCGCCAAGGATCAGCATGACCGCGATCAACCGCGGGCTTTCGAACAGGATGGTCTTGATGATGTCATGTGCCAGAACACCGACCACGACGGCCGGCAAAAAGGCGATCAGCACTGACAGGATCGTCCGACGCGCCTGCGGATCATGCGGTGCCGCCGCGAAAACCGCCACCAGTTTGGTGGCATAAACCAGCATCACCGCCAGCACC
>NCJR01000311.1 GCA_002282555.1 Rhodobacterales bacterium 34-62-10 | reverse complement strand
AGGCAGACAACCAGTTCGGCACCGGCGGCACGGACCTCGTCAACGACTTCCTGCATGCGCTGATCGCGGATACCGAAGCTGTATTCGGGGAACATCCAACCGGGGTTGGCGATGGGCATATAGGGGAAAGCCTGCCCGATCACGGCAATCTTGACGCCGCCGCGCTCGAACATCTCATAGGGTTTGAAATCCTCGGACGGCTCATCCCATTCGGCGTCGAAAATATTGGCGCCAAGCGCCGCGAAAGGCAGACCACCCACGATCTCGCGGACACGCTCGGTGCCCAGCGTGAATTCCCAGTGGAAGGTCATCGCATCGGGTTTCAGGGCGTTCATCACATTGACCACGTCCTGCCCGGCGGTGTGGTGGCAGGTATACGACCCGTGCCATGTATCCCCGCCATCCAGCAGCAGCGCGTCGGGGCGCTCGGCCCGGATCGCGTTCACGACAGTGGCAACCCGGTCCATGCCGCCCATGCGACCATAGGTCTTGGCCAGCGCGGTGAAGTCGTCATAGGTCAACGCATAGGCCGAGGCAGAGCCATCCTCGATCCCGTAGAGTTTGCGGAAATCGGCGCCCGTGATATGCGGAACCTGCCCCTTGTTTGCGCCCACGCCAAGGTTCACCTCGGGTTCGCGGAAATAGATCGGTTTCAACTGGGCATGAATGTCGGTGATATGGATCAACGACACATTGCCGAAAGTGTCGAATTGCAGCAGTTGATCCTGCGTCAGCGCCTGTTGCGCGGCCAGACGGGACCAATTGCCGAACCCGGACGCGCCCACCAGCGCTGAGGCGGCCATGCCGGCCTGAAGAAAATCACGGCGAGAGATCATGTGACCCAGGCTCCGATAGTTTGAGTGTTTCAGTACCGCTACCCATCAGGCCAGCGGTTTGGCCCGTTTGGCCAGTATCGTCAAAAAGGGGTGCAAGCAGAAAGGCCAGGGGGCGGACAGGCCGCCCCCGGCGAAGCGTCAGTTGCGGACCGAGGGACCCTCGACCGACAGGCCATTGCCGCGGCTGGCCACATACAACTCCAGCGCCACGAATTCAGGGCTGCCCGCGTCGAACGTGTGCCCGCGCGTGTCACGGATGCAACCACGGAAACGGTCATGAGTCTGGTTCAGCTTGGCGTTTTTCAGACGATAGGTCGGAAAGCCGTTGATCTGACCCTGGCTCAGGTGATCCGCACGGATCATGTTGCCATAGTTGTCCTCGTGGCAATTGGCACAGGACAGTTCCAGCTGACCAAAGCGGGTGTAGTAGATTTCCTTGCCCGCTTCCCACGTCGCCTGCACGGGGCCATCGATCGCCACATCGACCGGCATCCCGCGCGATTGCACGGAAATCAGGGCTTCCATGTTAGTCATCTGGGTGCTGGTGTATTTGTAGGGCTCGGCCTTCATGTTGGTCTCGCGGCAGTCATTGATCTGCATCGCAAGGGTCCGCACTTCTTCCGCCGTCTCGTTCCACTTGGGATAGACCGCGCGGACGCCTTTCATGCTTTCCTCGACATCGCCGTGGCAGGACGCGCAGGACTTGCCCGCCTCGCCTTCGACCTTGTTCCACTGGTCAAGACCCAGATCGGCAAAGATCATGCCCGGATTGTCAAAATCATCCATCTGCAGCGCCTGCGTCTCATCCTCGCGGAAGCGCCAGCCGGAATAGATGGTGTCCAGCACATCGGACAGATGCGCGGGTGCTGCGGTCTCGGTGACCGACTCGACTTCGCCGTTGAACACCAGCTGATCCTCGTCAGGATCTGCCAGCGTCATTGCCGGAACCGAAAGAAGCAGCGCGGCCATGGCCGTCATTGCCTTGAATTTCATGTAGTGCCCTCCCTTTTTGGCTGCCCAGGGCGCGGTTCCTTGATCGACCGCGCCCCGAGATCTCGCTGATGCGCCCGGTTCAGGCGATGGTCACCGACTTGACGTCCTCGTAGACCGAGCCGTCATCGTCATACCAGGTGAACTTCAGGTCACCTGCTTCGGGGATCACGGCCTCGAACTCGAAATACGGGTTGGTCGAGATCGCCGGCTCCATCTTGACGTCGATCACGGACTTGCCGTTGAACTCGCAGGTGAAGCGGTTGATGATCGAGCGCGGAATGGCGGTGCCGTCAGCGTTCTTGCGCTGGCCAGATTCCATCTGGTGGCTGATCAGGGTCTTCAGAACGACCGCTTCGCCGGCTGCTGCCGAGCTGGGGGCCTTGACGCGGGGTTTTACGCCTTCTGCCATTTTGTCTCTCCTAAATCTGTCTATGCGTTTGCGGGTGCTGTCCTGTCATGGCCTGCGGCCATGGCGCGGATCAGCCGCCGCAGCCGCCGATGGTGACTTTCACGTTCGAGCTGGCGCGGGCAAAGCTGCCATCGGCCATCTTGGCGATTGCGATCACGTCCTGCGTGCCAGCCAGACGGATACGGGTCGATGCCGAACGCGCACCGGCCAGTTCGCCGAAATTGAAGGTCGCAACACCCGGGGTCGGGTTGCCCGCGGCCAGAACCATGATCGCCACGGCGCCCTCGGATTCGACCGAGATCGGCACGGTGTTGCCATTCTCGGCGATTTCCGGGGCGGTCAGGGTCACACCGCTGTCGGCCATCGCGGCGCCGCCGGTGAAGGCCGCAATCGCGTCATCGGCGGCAGC
>NCJR01000310.1 GCA_002282555.1 Rhodobacterales bacterium 34-62-10 | reverse complement strand
AGAAGCGTGGTAGGCCCTAACAGGCCGCTGAAATAGTCGCGGCGGCGGGACACTGTTCTTGCAGTTGGTCTGCGTCACTCTCTGGCAGGGCGATCTGGCAGGCTGCTATAGGGGCACTGACGATCGTTTCTCCCTTCATGCCCCCAGCAACCGTGGCAGCCGGGAGAGATTGTTGGCGGCCATTGTCAGGATGAAGCGGGATCGGACACGTTCAACGCCCCGATACATGGTCTGTGCCATGCCGCCGACAGTTTTGGCCCAACCGAACGGCTCTTCGATCTTCTTTCGGTGCTTCTGGGACAGCGAGTAACCTTGGTGTCGGGTCGTGCGCCCGTCTATTGCTGAATATCTCGATTTCTGGGCGATGTGCGGAGTGATGCAGGCTCGCCTCAGATCGGCGACAAAGTCGGCACTATCGTACCCCTTGTCAGCCCCGAGCGTCAGCCGCCGGGTCGATCCGGGGGAATGGCGATGCACCATGTCCAGCGCAGCGCGTCGCTCGGCATAGCCGTCGGCCTGGGTCAGATCACCCTGCACGACAAATCCGTGCCGGTTTTCCATCAATGTATGCCCCATGAAGCAAAGCGCCGCGCCCGTGCCGGGGGATTTCTTGTAAAGGCGCGCATCAGGATCGGTGGTCGAAACATGCGTTGCGTTCGAGCGCTTCTCGTCCTTGAAATCGACTTCGGCGTTGCGGTTTCGGTGGTTCGGGCGGGTCATTGGTTCGGTCTCTTGCTGGGTCTGTTCGGGCTGGCTGTCGGTTGCGGTGTCCTGTGTGGGCGGAACGCCGGGTCCCGCGTCGTCAGGCGGCGCGCCCTCCAGCCTCGGCTGGAAACTCTTCATCGAGGCCCAGGCTTTGATCAACGTGCCGTCGACCGAAAAGTGCTCGTCGGACAACAGGGGCGCGACCTCGCGATGGGCCAGGATCGCCGCCATCACCTTGCGCGACATCTCGGTGGTCAGCAGCCGGTCGCGGTTCTTTGTGAAGACCGTCGGCACCCACACGGGATCGTCGATGCCAAGGCCCACGAACCAGCGGAACATCAGGTTGTACTGCATCTGCTCCATCAACTGGCGTTCAGACCGGATGGAGAACAGGATTTGCAGAAGGCTTGCCCGGATCAGCCGCTCGGGTGGGATCGATGGTCGCCCAAAGTCGATGTAAAGCGCCTCGAAATCAGCATCCAGACTGACCAGCGCGTCGTTGACCACCTGCCTGATCTTGCGCAGCGGGTGCCGCGCAGGGATGCGCTCTTCCAAATCAACATAGCTGAAGAGCGATCTGCTCGTCTCGTCTGTCCCGCGCATCATCACCCCCGCCGCTATCGCCCCGGAAGTGAATCATGTTCTCAAATGCCTGTCGAGGCGGGACTATTTCAGCAGCCTGTTCTAAAGCCCCCTGCCCTTCACTTCTGACATCAGCATCTCAAGGCCCTGCCAAAGCGTAATATCTCTTGCAGAGCAAAAAGCGCGGAATTCGTCTGTCACACGCTTTGGTCCTGGTATGGAAACCTTGTCTTGAGGCTCTTTGCGTTTTGGTCCCGGTCTGAGGCGTTTTGACGGTTCTCGGCTAACAAACCCAAGCTCGTTTCCGGCTTTTACGGCGCGATCCAAGGCTTGCGGATCTGTCTTGGGTTGTGGTCTCGGCGCAGGAGTGCTGGTCGGAAGGTCTATCCCTCCGCCAAAGCCATACTTTCCGCTCATACCCTCCCTCCCCGCGTTAAGGTGTTGATGACTGCCTGAGCGTACTCTTGTGCGTTTTCAATCGCACCCGCGACTTGCTTCATGGCTTTGTCAGTCACAGACGCTGATTTGCCCTCCAACTCCCTTGCAACAATTTCAGGCAACTCTGCCAGCAGAACACTCTCGCGAAAGATGCGGGTGTAGGGCGCACGCTTGGCGACCCTTACCGGAAGCGTCGGTATGTTGTTGATCTCCATCTCTTGCCTGACGTCGCGCTCATCAGTGGACTGGAAGGCTGCGTTCGTTCTTGTGAATAGTAGGATAAAGTTGATCTTTGCTCGGATCATGTTGGCGGTCGTTTGCACCAAACGGACAGCCTGAGCCGCCTGCCGAGCTTCCATCGGGGAGCCATCGAGCGGAATGACGCAAAGATCGGTTCTCGATAGGGCGAAGGTAACGATCTGATCCTTTGACCCTTCAAGGTCGATAATCAGATAGTCCGTCTCATCTGCCAGGCTGTCGATTAGTTCTACCGTTTCTTCAGCTTGGGGACGCGCATGCACCGAGAATGGTACAGCCGCACCTCGTGCTGACCGGGCTTGAGACCACGCGAGGATATTGGCGTTTGGATCAAGGTCCAGAATAGCAACGCGACCACCGGACAGGGCGATCTGTTCGGCGAGGAGTATGGCGGATGTGGTTTTGCCTGAGCCGCCTTTTGGGTTTGCGAAGGTGATGACATACATGCGGCAATGATGCTGTAGTTAAGGTTAGAGTCAACTATAATTATAGATTTAATGATGGTTATAACGCTATATATAACTATAAAGTTAACGTTAGATTTACTTAGTATATGGAAATTATAGACCGACATTCCCCAAGTGGCGTGCCAGGTGATGTCAAGATCGCCTGATTTTGCCAATTGAACAAGCTTTTTTCGCCCTGAGCGGTGTCTGTGGTCGCCCA
>NCJR01000047.1 GCA_002282555.1 Rhodobacterales bacterium 34-62-10 | reverse complement strand
TCAACACCCCGCAAGCCCGCATCGCCGCAACGGATGGTGCCGGGTCGGGCGCCGACAAAAGCTTGCGCATCTCAGCCCCGATCCGCTCCCGCGACAACTGCGCCAAACCATCCGTCGCCTCGGCAATGGCGGCCAAGGCATGCGGATCAGGCCCCTCGGCATCGTCACCATACCACGCGTGAAACCGAAAGAACCGAAGGATACGCAGGTAATCCTCGGCAATCCGCGCGGCAGCATCCTCGATGAACCGGACGCGCCGCGCCATCAGATCGGGCAAACCGCCCAACGGGTCCAGAACATGGCCCGCACGATCCGCATAAAGCGCGTTCATCGTGAAATCACGCCGCACGGCATCATCCTCGACCCGCGTGGAATAGGCGACGACGGCGCGGCGTCCATCAGTCTCTACATCGCGGCGAAACGTCGTCACCTCATGCGGGATACCGCCCGCGATCACAGTGATCGTGCCATGCTCCAACCCGGTGGGAACAGGCCGCAGCCCCGCATCCTTGGCCAGTTCGATCACCATTTCAGGCCGCGCATCCGTGGCGATGTCGATATCCGTCACCGGTTCCCCGATGATCGCGTTGCGCACGCAGCCCCCCACGAACAGCGCCCTGTGTCCCGCATCGTTCAGCATCCGGCACACCGCCTGCGTATGATCCGCCGTGATCCACTCCGCCGTGATCCGCATCACCCCTCCATCCGGTCGGCCAGCGACCGCAGGATACGGGCAGTAGCCCCCCAGATGTAATAGGGGCCGTAAGGCACGGTAAAGTAATGCCGCCTTTGCCCGCGCCAACGCCGCGACTGGATGATGAAACGGGCAGGATCGGTCACATGCGCCAGCGGCGCCTCAAACACCTCGGCCACCTCACCCGGTTCGGGGCGGGGCTGGAACGGCGCGCACACCCGCGCCAGAACCGGGGTCACGATGAAACCCGTCACCGTCTCATGCGCGGGCATGGTGCCCAACACCTCGACATTGGCGCGGTCCAGCCCGATCTCTTCCTCGGCCTCGCGCAGGGCAGCGGCGATCACATCGGCATCGCCCTCATCCTGCTTGCCGCCTGGAAAGGCGATCTGCCCCGGATGATGCTTCAAGGCCGACGACCGCTTGGTCAGGATCACCTGCATACCAAAAGACCGCTCGATCAGTGGCACCAAAACCCCCGCCGCCCGCAGGCGACGATCTTCAGGCAGCACCACATCCGGGTTCAGATCGAAATCCGACGAGGGCCGCCCTTCGCGGCCCAGCGCCCTGATGACATGCGCCAGAGGGTCTGGATCACGCGTCATCCCCATCCGTCCCTTTGGCTTCAAAGCCAAGTGTCGCCGGGTCCAGATCGTAATGCGCGCCGCAATACTGACAATCCGCCGTCACGCGGCCTTCATCCGTGGTCATCGTCCTGATGTCCTTGGCCGAATAGATCGACAGGCTTTGCCGCACACGATCCTCCGAACAGGTGCACCCGAAACGCACGGGTTGCGCGTCGAACACGCGCGGCGATTCCTCATGGAACAACCGAACCAGCAGATCGGTGGGTGCCACGCGAGGACCGACCAGTTCCAACTCCTCAACCGTATCAAGCAGCAGGTTGACCCGGTTCCAATTCTCGCCATCCTCGCCATCAACCAGATCGCGCGCATGCAACAGCCCGTCCTCCCCCGTCGCCTCGGTCCCTTTGGCAAAGGGCGATGCTTTGGGCATATGCTGCAACATGACGCCACCGGCACGCCAATATTCATGCCCGCCACGTTCCGTCGATTTCCCGAAGCTGAGGGCAAAGCGCGTCGGCAATTGCTCGGACTGGGCAAAATATGCCTCGGCGCAGGAGGACAGCGATCCCCCCGCCAAAGGCGTGATCCCCTGATAGGGTGCCATATCCCGACCCTGATCGATCATGATCGCGAAATACCCAGCCCCGATCTGATCGAAGGGCCTGCCATCCGTCAGCCGCGCGGCATCATAGCTGGCATAGGCACGGATCCGCGCGGATTCGCCTTCCTCGGTCGGTCCATAATAGTCGGTTGCGATCATCCGCACCGGACCATTCGACTGCACCTGAAGCTGCAACTTCCACCGCAGCTTGACGGTCTGCCCGATCAACGCGGTCAAAAGCGCCATCTCGGCCACCAGGGCCTCGACCACCGGGGGATAGTCGTGCTGCTTCAGGATACCGTCCAGTACCCCGTCCAGCCGGGCCACGCGGCCGCGAATATCCGAACTGTCCAGCTGGAACGGCAATACCGTGTCGTCCCAGGCTATTTTCGATCCAAGTGTCATGGGGTTTCCTTCAGCGCCGTGTCTTGGCATATCGCGTGTATATAGGCGGGGCAAGGCAGGGACCAAGGGAATGGCTGCCATCGCTTGCGCGCATGGCCTGTGCAAAGGGTGACAGAATGATCAGACGGTTCGGTGAAACTCCACGGTATGGGCAGGTTTATACCCGCAGGCCCGGCGCCTATGCGATCCTGACGCGCGGAACCGATCTGCTGCTGACGCATCAGGCCGAACCGGTGCCCGAATTCCAGCTTCCGGGTGGCGGGATCGACCCCGGCGAATCCCCCGTGGCCGCCCTGCACCGCGAGGTGTTCGAAGAAACCGGCTGGACCATCGCAAACCCGCGCCGGATCGGGACATTCCGACGTTTCACCTATATGCCCGAATACGACCTGTGGGCCGAAAAGGTCTGCATGATCTTTGTCGCGCGTCCCGTCCGTCAGATCGGCCCCCCGACAGAGCCCGGCCACATCGCCCTGTGGATGCCCCCCGCACTGGCGGCCAGAAAACTGGGAAATGCAGGTGACAGGCATTTCGTGGCACGCTATGCGACCTCGTGACAGATCTGCAGTCTTACGCACTTTGGCACACGCCTTGGCGCGCACCACTCTCGTCTATCCGACAAATTCCAGCGTGATGGCCGATACGTCATCGGGAAAGTCGCGCCCCCCCGCATAGGATGTCACGCGCCAGATCAGGGCTTCCAGAAACGAAGTGCCCGCCAGCCCCGCCAAGTCATCAAGGATGGTTGCGACACCATCATGGCCCAGCAGGACGTTTGCCGGATCGGGACATTCCATCACCCCGTCCGACAGGATCACCAGACGGTCGCCGGGCGCCAGAACACAGTCGAACTCCTCAAATCCGGCACCTTCAATCAGGCCAACCGGAAGACCACCCTGACCCAACACCTCAAGTCGGCCATCGACCCGCTGGATCATCGGATGCGGATGCCCGGCCTGCACCATCACGACACGCCCCGAAACCAGATCCAGATCTGCCAGAAGCAGCGTGAAATAATGCTCGGTCTGCAACTCCTCAAGCACAAGACGGTTCAGGGTTTCAACCACCTGTGCCGGGGGCAGGGGGCCATGGGTTCCATCCTCCAGCCGCGTCAGCGCAACATTGTATTCGGGCGAACCGGGTGACAGATACCCGGCAAGCCGCGCCGTCATCAGTGCCGAACTGATGCCATGCCCCGACACATCGATCGCGAACAGCCCGACACGTGTCTCGCCTGCGGGATAGAACCCGACAAGATCGCCCCCCACATGCCCGCTGGACCGCAACAAAAGCGACACCTGCGCCGTCCCGAAATCGCGGAACCTTTCACGCACCAGCGATTGTTGAAGTTTCTTGGCCTGGACCAGATCACTGTCAAGCGCGTCATAAAGCGTCTGCAGCTCCAGCAGGGTGCTACCGATCAGGCGGTTCTTCTCGGTCAGCTGCCGCTGCATGTCGATGATCCGCATCCCGGCATTGATCCTTGCACGCAATTCCGCCGGGTTCACCGGTTTGGTCAGGAAATCATCCGCGCCGCAATCCAGACCCATCGCAACTTCTTCCTTCTCACTTTTCGAGGTGAGCAGGATGAAATAGCCATAATCCTCCCGCGGCAGGTGGCGAAACGCTTTGCAGAACTCAAGCCCGTCCATGCCCGGCATCATCCAGTCGCTCAGCACCAGATCGGGCGGGTCCGATTGACACAGGCTCAGCGCGATCTGCCCATTGTCAGCCTCGGACACACGAAAACCCCAGCGGATCAAAGAGGCCGACACTATCCGTCGCTGCAAGCCACTGTCATCCACGACCAGCACATGCAGCGGCCTTGGCTGTGGGTCTGCCGCGTCATGCGGATCACCAAGGGGTTTGTGCACCTGGGCCGACACCGGTTTTTCCCTCTCCATCCTCGTCGGGATTCGGTGTAGCGGTCATTCGTTGACAGAAACTGAACCTTAAAATTTTTCACGTTTACATTAGCTTAGGGCATCTCCCCTAAACTGGCGATCATCTGGCGGAGTATTGCAATGATCGACTGGACGCGTGTCGCCGACCTTCATGACGAAATCGGCGAAGCCGGCTTCAACGAGGTTGTTGAGGTGTTTGTGCAAGAAATGGACAGCATCGTCGCGCAGTTGCGCGATGCCCCCGAACCACATCAACTGGAAATGACCCTCCACGCCCTCAGGGGCGGGCTGCTGAACCTTGGCTTCACGCATGTCTCTGCCCTGTGCCAACAAGGAGAGGCTCTGGCCGCCAAGGGACATCCCGATCAAGTGGATACGCGAAGTATCGTGCAGGGCTATGACGCTGCCTGCCAGATCTTCCTGTCCGAAGTGGCACAGCGCCTCGGACACAAGGCTTCAGCGGGGTGAACGCTTTGCCAGAATACGCTGCAGGGTGCGACGGTGCATGTTCAGGCGCCGTGCCGTTTCCGAAACATTCCGGTCGCACAGCTCATAAACCCGCTGGATATGTTCCCATCTCACACGGTCGGCGCTCATGGGATTTTCCGGCGGCGGCGGCAGATCGGCACCCGTCGCCAAAAGCGCATTGGTAATATCCGTCGCATCCGCAGGTTTGCTCAGATAATCCGTCGCCCCGATCTTTACGGCGGCCACCGCCGTGGCGATGGCACCATATCCCGTCAGAACAACGATCCGGCAATCGGGACGCTTGGCCCGCAACACCTCGACCACGTCAAGCCCATTGCCATCTTCCAGCCGCAGATCGCACACCGCATAAGCAGGTGGCCGGGCGGTGGCAATCGCTTTGCCCGCCGCAACGGAGTCGGCTGTTTCCACATCGAAACCACGCTTTTCCATCGCTTTGGCCAACCGCTTGAGGAAGGCGTCGTCGTCATCGACCAGAAGAAGGGTCCTGTCATCTCCGATTTCGAAAAGGTCTTCGGCCACGCGGTGTTCCCCCGATCAGTACAACGATCATACCAAGGGTATTATAGCGCGTCCCTGCAGGCGTCAAACCGCGCTGTCATATCAGTGATGTCAATGTGACCTGTCAGCTGGCTTCCATAAAGCACTGGATGCGGTCGGCAACATCATCGGCACGCAGAGATCGCTGGAATACGTCGATCAGACCTTCCCCGGGGAACACCAGATAGCTCATGGTCGAATGGTCAACCAGATAGTAGTCTTCCTCGCCCGCCGCCGGCTCCTGCTTCTGATAGAAGGTCCGATAGGCGCGGCTGGCCTCGCGCACCTGCTCGGGCGTCCCGGTCAGACCCAGCATCCGTTCGTGCAGGTTCGCGGTGAAGGCATCCACCACCTCGGGCGTATCGCGTTCGGGATCGATCGAGATGAACACAGGCTTCACCATCAGACCGCGCTCTTCCAGAATATCGATCGCTTCGGCATTGCGGGCGGTGTCCAGCGGGCAGACATCCGGGCAATAGGTATAGCCGAAATAGATCAGCGTCGGCTGGTCGATCACCTCGGCATCGGTGACGGTTGCGCCAGTCTCGTCAATCAGGGTGAAGGGCCCGCCGATCTGCGCGCCGCCGCCTGCAATCGCGGTGCTGCGGCACTGCGCGTATTTGTCAGGCTCTGCTGCAAATTGCGTGTAAATGAAAACACCCCCCGTCATGGCAACCACAAGACCCGCGGCTGCGATGGCATAGATCCGAAGCATGTTCTGTCTCCTTTTCCCGGCGGGGCTGGCCATTTGCCCTGCCGGGTGCATATTTACGACTTGGGCCTGATATGCAACGGGACGAAGGCGCACATATGAGTGATAGTCAACTTGGCGTCCTCAAGGGCCGCGAGCGCGGAAACTGGGTACGCCTGCGCACGATCATCCTTCTGCGCTGGGGCGCCGTGATCGGACAGCTGGTCGCGCTTTTCGTGGCGCAGCAGGCCTACGGCCTTCAGATCGAGATGGCGCTGTGCCTGTTGGTGGTCAGCGTGTCGGTCATGGGCAACCTGATCGCGATGTTCATCTTCCCGGAAAACAAGCGCCTCTCTGAGACCGAGAACCTGCTGATGGTTCTTTTCGATCTTCTGCAACTGGCCCTGCTGCTCTACCTGACCGGCGGGCTGCACAATCCGTTCTACATCCTGATCCTCGGACCGGTCACCGTGTCGGCCTTGGTCCTAACCCTGCGGTCCACGGTGTTTCTGGGGATCACCGCGATCCTCGCCGTCACGCTTCTGGCGGAATTTCATCTGCCGCTGCGCACCGATCAGGGCTTCCTGCTGCGGGTCCCGGATATCTTCGTTTTCGGCAACTGGGTGGCGATCACGATTGCGGTCGTCTTCCTCAGCTTCTATTCGCGCCGCGTCACGCAGGAAATGCACTCCATGTCCGACGCGCTCCAAGCCACGCAGATGGCGCTGGCCCGCGAGCAGAAACTGACCGATCTGGGGGGCGTCGTGGCGGCAGCCGCGCACGAACTGGGCACGCCTCTGGCCACGATCAAACTGACAAGCGCCGAACTGATCGAAGAATTGGACGGCTTTCCCGAACTTCAGGACGATGCCCGCCTGATCCGAGAGCAGGCGGATCGATGCCGCGATATCCTGCGTTCGATGGGACGGGCCGGCAAGGATGACCTGATGCTGCGTCAGGCCCCCCTCGGCACGGTCGTGCGTGAAGCTGCTGCACCTCATATGAACCGTGGCAAGGCGATCCACTTTCAGGACGGTCGGAACAGCGAGGATAGCCAGAACCAGCCCATAGTCCTGCGCCGCCCTGATCTTGTGCATGGTTTGCGCAACCTTTTGCAGAATGGCGTGGACTTTGCCCGCGCCAATGTCTGGGTCGAAACCACATGGGATGACGACACGCTGTCGGTTCGGATCATGGATGACGGGATGGGCTATCCGCCCAGCATGATGGGTCGGATCGGTGATCCCTTCATGCGTCTGCGGCGCAGTCAGCCGGATAACATCCAAAGACCCGAGTATGAGGGGATGGGGCTGGGCCTGTTCATCGCCAAGACGCTGCTGGAACGATCAGGTGCCGAACTCAGCTTCGCCAACGGGCGCGATCCCTATCTGGCCAGCGGCGAACAGCCCGAAAAATGCGGCGCCATCGTCGAGGTGGTGTGGCCACGCTCAAAGATCGACGCACGCGCACCGGAAAACGCCATGCCGATGGGTCAGAACCGGCGGATCGACGTCTGAATCCACGTCCTTGCCTTGTGAAGCTTTGTTAACACCACTTTAACCTTTTCGCGTTCAAGATGTATCTTGCACAAGATATCAAAGGACACGCGAATGGAGCTGTTCAGCCAGCCTCAGATCGGAACCGCTGTAATCGCCGGTGTTCTTGTTGGCGGCCTTCTGCTGATCTTGCTCATGGTCACGGACAAACTTGCCGAAAAGCGCAAAACGCCACGCCTCCCTGTCCTGCCGCAGCCCGAGGATGCGGATGCCGTCGTGTTCCTCTTTGCTGGTCAGGACATCGTGCAATCAACCGAAGCCGCGACCCGCCTGCTCGACAATATCGCCGCTCCGATGACATCAGACGATATGTCCAAGCTCAAAAGCGATTGGGACATCCTGCGCGACGCTCTGCTGCACCGGTTTCCAAACCTGCCCGTCCGCCCAGAATGGACCAGTGAAAGCGGCAGGACCGCCTTTGATGCGGCGGGACCCAACGACTCTGGACACATCATCCTTGAATGGTGGGACGGCAATCTGCGGCTGATCCTGAACGAACACCTACCCAATCTGTCCCGGCTTCATCCGCCCGCCCCACCATCCGACGAGGCCGGGTGGCTGCGGCAGGCAGTGACCGGCGCGCCCTATCCGATCTGGCAATCTGACGGAACCGGACAGGTGCTCTGGGCCAACACCGCCTACCGGGACCTTGTCGCCCGCTTCAAGGCCGGGCCGCTGCCTGATGCCGACTGTCCGGCCTTGTTCAAGATCCCCTTCCATGACGACGGTGGCAGCACGACATACCGGATGTCCGTCACGCCCGCCGGATCAGTCCAACCCTATTGGTTCGACGTGCGCTCGCTGCGACTTGACGCCGGCTGGATGAACTATGCCACCGATGTCAACGCCGTCGTCAACGCCGAGATTGCCCAGCGCAATTTCGTGCAGACCTTGACCAAGACCTTCGCCCAGCTTTCCATCGGACTGGCGATTTTCGACCGCAAGCGGCAACTGGCCCTGTTCAATCCGGCCCTGATCGACCTGACCTCGCTTCCGGCCGAATTCCTCAGCGCCCGACCAAACCTGCTGTCCTTCTTTGACCGGCTCAGGGATCGCCAGATGATGCCAGAACCCAAGAATTACCGCTCCTGGCGTGACCAGATCGCCGATCTGGTGGCCGCCGCCGACAATGGCCAATACCTTGAGACGTGGTCACTCCCATCCGGCTTGACCTACCGGATCAGTGGACGCCCGCATCCCGATGGCGCTGTCGCCTTCCTGTTCGAAGATATCAGCGCCGAAATCTCGCTGACCCGGCGGTTCCGGTCACAACTGGAACTCGGGCAATCCGTCCTCAACACGTTGGAGCAATCCATCGCGGTCTTTTCCCCGTCCGGCGTGCTGGCCTTTTCCAACACCGCCTATCGGCAGATGTGGGGAATCGACCCCGACAGCAGCTTTGCCGACATTTCGGTCACCGATGCCTCGCGCCATTGGCAGGCGGGAAGCATGCCCACGCCGGTCTGGGGCGATCTGCGTGACTTCGTGGTCCAGTTCGGTGAACGGGCCGACTGGCAGGCGGATGTGACCTTGCGCGACGGCCGGACAGTGACATGTCAGGTGGTGCCGATGGCAGGTGGCGCGACGATGGTGCTTTTCCAGCCCCTGGACAGCGTGACACCCCCCATACGCGGCGATCTTTTGTACAGCCCCGCCTGACCCTTGGTCGGATGGCCCTTGCAGGCGGTGACGGTCGCGTTACTCTGCCCTGATGTCGCAAGAAACCGCCCGTATCACCCTGTCCTCACCCGATCAGACAGCGGCTTTGGCCGAACGCCTTGGCACATGCCTGGCTCCGGGCGATACCATTCTGCTGCAAGGTCCGATCGGTGCGGGCAAGACCCATTTCGCGCGCAGCCTGATCCAATCGCGCCTTGCCACGCTTGAGGATGTACCCTCGCCAACCTTCACCCTTGTCCAAACCTATGACGCAGACGGGGTCGAGATCTGGCATGCCGATCTTTACCGGCTCACATCCCCGGACCAGGTTGTCGAACTGGGCCTGACCGACGCATTCCAGACCGCGATCTGCCTCGTGGAATGGCCGGACCGCTTGGGATCCTTGGCCCCACAGGATGCCTTGACCCTGAATTTCGCGCAGGGCAAGGCCGAAGATTCGCGCGAATTGACACTGTCCTGGACCGCCCCTGAATGGGCCGCCCGCCTGTCCGGAGTTTTGCATGACTGACCGAAGCACCCTTGCCGATAGGTTCGTGGCCTCCACCGCTTGGGCGGGCGCGACACGCAAACCCTTGGCGGGTGACGCGTCCAATCGCCGGTATGACCGTCTGCATCTGGATGGAAAAACCGCCGTCCTGATGGATGCGCCCCGCGACAAGGGCGAGGATATCCGCCCCTTCGTCCGCATCGCCCGCTTCCTCTCCAGCCTCGGCCTCAGCGCGCCCGCGATCATGGCCGAAGATGTCGAGAACGGGTTTCTCCTGCTCGAGGATCTGGGCGACAACCTCTTCGCAAAGGTGATCCCGCGCCAACCCGAACTGGAACGCCCGCTGTATGAGGCGGCGACAGATGCGCTGATCCACCTGCACAAGTCACCACCGCCGGATGATCTGAAACCCTATGACCCGGCTGTCATGCTGGACATGGCGGCACTGGCATGGCGGTGGTATCTGGGCGGGGCCTTGGCCGAAGATACCACGTCTGAACACGCCTTCCGCGCCGCATTCGCACGGGTCCTGCAAGCCCATGCCAGCGCGACCCCAGTCCTGATCCAGCGCGATTATCACGCCGAAAACCTGCTCTGGCTGCCTGATCGCGATGGCCCCGCGCGCGTGGGATTGCTGGATTTTCAGGACGCGATGAAAGGGCATCCCGCCTATGACCTCGTGTCAGTGCTGCAGGATGCCCGGCGCGACGTGCCCCCTGCCATCGAAGAGGCGATGATCACCCGCTATATCGCCGCAACCGGCCAAGATGACACAGCTTTCCGCGCCGCCTATGCCGTGCTGGGCGTGCAGCGCAACCTGCGGATTCTGGGTGTCTTCGGACGAC
>NCJR01000046.1 GCA_002282555.1 Rhodobacterales bacterium 34-62-10 | reverse complement strand
CAGGGGCGGGTGCTGGGCGTGCCGGTGCCGATCCTGATCTTCGCGGGTCTGGCGATCACCCTTGGCATCGTGCTGTCGCGCACCGCCTTTGGCCGCAAGGTCTATGCCGTGGGCGGCAACGGGCAGGCGGCGACCTTCTCGGGCATCCCGCGGGCGCGGATCGTGTTCCTGACCTATGTGCTGTCGTCCTTCTGCGTGGCCGTGGCGGGGCTGTTGCAGGCCGCCGCACGCAATCAGGCGCGTGGGTTCGCGGATCTGGCGCTGTTCGAGGTGGGTCATGCCTTCACCGGTGGCGAGCCGGGCGAGCAGGTGGTGCAGGTGGCGGGCCTTCTGGTAGGGCGGACTGGGCCGCGTGATCCGCATGGGTCGGCCCGCGCGGTCGATGTGTTCGACGCCAAGGCCGATGCCGAGGCGGTTCTGGCCGCGCTTGGTGCGCCCGAGCGGGCGCAGATCCTGCGCAATGGTGCGGCGTGGTTCCATCCGGGGCGGCACGGGGTGATCAGCCTTGGTCCCAAGAACCCGCTGGCCGTGTTCGGCGAGGTGCATCCGAAAGTGCTGGCCGCGATGGATGTGAAAGGGCCCGCCGTGGCCTTTACCATCTGGCCCGCTGCCGTGCCTGCGTCGCGCAAATCAGGGGCCACGCGGCCTGCGTTGGTGATGCGCGATCTGCAGGCGGTGGAGCGGGACTTTGCCTTTGTCGTCGATAGCACGGTCGAGGCGCTGACCATCGTCAATGCCGCGTTGGGTGCGGACAAGGCGCTGATTGATCAGGTGCGCGTGTTCGATGAATTCACCGGCCCCAAGGCCGAGGCGCAGATGGGTGCGGGCAAGAAATCCGTGGCCATCACCGTGCGGCTGCAGCCCACGGATAAGACCCTGAAAGAGGCCGAGATCGAGGCCGTGGGTGCCAAGATCATCGACAAGGTCACCAAGGCCACCGGCGGCGCGCTGCGCGGCTGATCCATCCTGAACGAAAGACGCCGCCCCCAGATCCGGGGCGGCGTCCTTTGCGTTTCACCGTTCTTCAAATACTCATTCCAACCGTGCCGGAAAGCCTTCGGCCCGCAGGTCGGTGCCCAGCACATCTTCCAGCAGCTTCACGATCTGCGTCGATTGCGCCTGACCGCCATAGGCGGCGCGGCCTTTGACGAAGGTCTGCTGCACCTGCCCCGCCAGATCCAGCGGGACGCCGAATTCCTGCCCAAATCCCATGGCGAAGCCCAAATCCTTGAGCGCCAGATCCATGCTAAAGGCGATGTCATAGCTGCCGTTCAGGATCAGTTGCCCTTCGGTTTCATGCACGAAGGAGGTGCCGGAGGAGGCGGAGATCGCCTCCCACGCGGTCTTGAGGTCGAGGCCGGCGCGTTTGGCCAGCATCAGGGCTTCGCCATCTGCGACCAGATGGATGAAGGCCAGCATGTTGGTGATGACCTTGATCACCGCCGCCGATCCAAGCGGGCCGATGTGGAAGATGCGGTTGCCCATGGCGTCGAGTGCGGCGCGGTGGGCGTCGAACACCTCCTTGTCGCCACCGGCCAGCACGGTGATCTCGCCGCGCGCGGCAAGGTGGACGCCGCCGGTGACGGGGGATTCGAGCATGCGGATGCCTTGGGCCTGCGCGATGGCCGCCAGTCGCAGGATGTCGTCGCGGCCCAAAGTGGACATCTCAACCCATGTGTTACCCGGGCGCATGGCGGGCAGCATCTGGTGCAGCACCGCCTCGGACACGGCGGGGGATGGCAGGCAGGTCAGCACGGTATCCGACGCCGCCGCCACGTCTGCGGCGCTGTCGGCCCATGTTGCGCCCATCGCCAGAAGCCGGTCGCCCAGTGTTCTGTCGCGGTCATGGACGGTGACGGGGAACCCTGCGCGCAAGAGGCTGGCGGCCAGATGACCGCCCAGATTGCCCAGACCGATGAAGCCCAGCCGCATCATGCAAAACGCCCCTCAAACGCGATCTGGAATTTGGCACGCACGGCGGCATCCGTGGCGGGGTCGATTTGCGAGACCGACTGCGACAGGATTCGGTCCATCCTTGCGCGGGCGACGCGGAGCAGGTCGGGCTTGTCCGCCTCGGCCCATTCCTTGGGGCTCATGCGGTTGGCGATTTCGGGGTAGATATATTCGGTCTGCATCAGGGCCAGTGTTTGCGATGATCCCAGATAATGGCCGGGGCCTTCGAGACAGACCTGGCGCATCGCTTCGATGCTGACGCTGTCTTCGGTCACGTCGATGCCGCGCACGCAGCGCATGACCTGGCCCAGCATGTCATCGCCCAAGACCAGCGATTCAAGGCAGAAACCCAGCAGGGAGGCGTGCATCCCCACCGCCTCATAGACCATGTTGAGGCCCGACAGACCCGCGAGGACATTGGAGATGCCCTGTTCCCAGCCTGCCTGCATATCGGGCAGTTTGCTGTCCGCGATACCAGCGGCGGCCCCCCCCGGCAGGCGGTAGAACTGGTGCATCTGGGCGCAGCCTGCGGTCAGCAGCGCCTGTTCCGCGCTGCCGCCAGACATGGAGCCTGTGCGCAGATCGGACACGAAGGGCCATGTGCCGAAGATGGCCGGATGGCCCGGCGCCATGGCGTTGACATAGACCACGCCTGCCAGACATTCGGCGACCGCCTGCACGATGGCCAGCGCAATGGGCGCGGGTGCTGTGGCCCCGGCCTGGCCTGCGGAGAGCAGCAGCACGGGCATGCCCGCGCGGATGCAAGCCTCCATGGTCTGGCAGCTTTCGGTCGCGAATTTCATCGGCGGGACGACAAAGCAGTTGGAATTGCTGACGAAGGGGCGGGCGCGCCATGCCTCCTCGCCGCCCGCGATCATGTGCAGAAGGTCAAAGCAGCCATCCACATGCGACGGGTCGGAGAACGAGGTGCCCACGTGTTTCGTGGTGCCCGCGCAGCAGGCATAGAGCGTGTTGATATCCATCTGGAAGTTATCCAGCACATCGCGGCAGACCATGGCGCGCTGGAAGAAATGCACATTGTCCAGATGATGGGTCAGGCGCGCGGCGTTATAGAGGTCTTGGGCCGTGCTGTCGCGGTAGCTGTTGGTTTCCAGATCGACGATATGGACCGCCGCACCCGCCGTGCCGAAATGCACCTTGGAGCCTGACAGGTGCAGGTCATGTTTCGCATCGCGCCCAAACAGGGTGATGTCGCGGGCGGCCAGCGCCAGCATGTCCTCGACCAGCGCGCGCGGAAAGCGCAGGCGGCCGTCAGTGCCAAGGATCGCGCCTGCCTTTGTCATGATCTCGATCCCCGTGGGCGGCGCGTCGGCCAGACCGATGGTTTCCAGCGCGTCCAAGGCGGCGTGGTGGATGCGCTGCATCCCGGCTTCGGTCAGGGGTTTGTATTGCCCGCCGGACATGCCTGCGCGCACCGGGCGGATGTTATCCGCCAAGGGTGCGCCGCGTGCGGCGACACGGGCGGCGCGCCCGCCCGACCGCAGGGCGGCACGTTTTGCACGTTCGGGTGCGCAGCCTTCGACAATCAGCTCAGTCATGCCTTCATCCTTTCGCCCTTGGGGTCATACAGCGGGTCAAGCGAGGCTTTGGCGGCAAAGCGCCGCCCCGCCACTTCAATCTCGTAGGTGGAGGCCAGAACATCCTCGGCGGTTTCACCCGCGCAAGGGACATAGGCCATGCCGACCGCACCACCGAGGGCGTGGCCGTAATTGGCGGAGGTGACGATCGAGACGATCTTGCCGTCGCGCACCAGTGCTTCGTTATGGAACAGCATCGGTTCGGGGTCTTGCAGCAGGAGTTGCACCATGCGGCGGTTCAAACCCGCCTCGCGTTTGCGCAGCACTGCGTCGCGGCCGATGAAATCGCCCTTGCCCGTGCGGGTGGCAAAGCCAAGGCCCGCTTCCAGCACGTGATCCTCGTCTGTGATGTCATGGCCCCAGTGACGATAGGCTTTCTCGATCCGGCAACTGTCCAGCGTGTGCAGACCGCAGTGGGTGAGGCCCATGTCTGACCCCGCCTCCTCCAGCGCTTCGAATACATGGGCGGCTTGGTCGGTGCTGACGTAAAGCTCCCACCCCAACTCGCCGACATAGGACACGCGGTGCGCGCGGGCGAGGCCCATGCCAATCTCGATCTCACGCGCGACCCCGAAGGGATGGGCGGTATTGCCCAGATCATCAGGGCTGACGCGGGCCATCAGGTCGCGGGATTGCGGCCCCATGAGGCAGAGCACCGCCTCGGACGCGGTCATGTCGGTGATCACGGCCAGATCATCCCCCAGATGGCGGCGCAGCCATGCCAGATCGCGCTGGAGAGTGGCGCCGGGGACGACCAGAAGGAAGGCGGTTTCCGACAGGCGCGTCACGGTCAGGTCGGATTCGATCCCGCCCCGGTCGTTGAGCATCTGGGTATAGGTGATGCGGCCTGCGGGCACGTCCATCTGATTGGCGCAGAGGCGTTGCAGGAAGGGAAGCGCCCCCGGCCCTTCGACCCGGATTTTGCCGAAGCTGGTCATGTCGAAGAGGCCGACACCGTTGCGGATGGCCATATGTTCAGCCCGCTGGTTGTCGAACCAGTTCTGGCGGTGCCAGTCGTAGCGGTATGCCCGTTCCTGCCCCGGGCGTGCGAACCAATTGGCGCGTTCCCAGCCTGCGACTTCGCCAAATACCGCGCCACGGTCGGCCAGATGTTGGTGCAGCGGTGAGCGGCGGATGCCGCGGGCGGTTTCAACCTGGCGGTAGGGGTAGTGATCGGCGTAGAGCAGGCCCAACGTTTCGGTCACGCGTTCGCGCAGATAGCGGCGGTTGCGCTGGAACGGTTGGGCGCGGCGGATATCGACTTCCCAGAGGTCAAAGGGCGGCGCGCCTTCGGTGATCCAATGGGCGAGCGCCATGCCAGCGCCGCCGGATGAGACGATGCCGATGGAGTTGTACCCAGCCGCGATCCAGTAGCCGCGTTTTTCCGGGGCTTCGCCCAGATAGTAGCGGTCATCGGGGGTGAAGCTTTCGGGGCCATTGAAGAAGGTGTGAATCCCTGCCGTCTGGAACAGGGGCATGCGGTGCATGGCGTGTTCGAGGATGGGTTGGAAATGGTCAAAATCCTCAGGCAGGCTATCGAAGCAGAAATCCTCGGATATGCCGTTCATGCCCCAGGGTTTCGCCTTTGGCTCGAACGCGCCCAGCATCATTTTGCCCGCGTCTTCCTTGTAATAGGCGCATTCATCGGGGACGCGCAGCACGGGCAGGCGGCCCAAGCCTTCGACGGGTTCGGTCAGCAGGTAGAAATGTTCGCAGGCATGCAGCGGCAGGGTCACGCCCGACTGCGCGGCCAGATCGCGGCCCCACATGCCGCCGCAGTTGATGACCACATCGGCGGCGATATGGCCTTGGCCTTCGGCGGTTTCCCAATCGACGCCTGTGACGCTGGTGCCATCATCGGTGACGCGGGTCACCTTGACGCCTTCCACGATGCGCGCGCCGCGCATCCGCGCGCCTTTGGCCAGGGCCATGGCGATATTGGCGGGGTCGCATTGCCCATCGAGTGGCAGGTGGACGCCGCCCAGTACGTCACCGACGTTGAGGTGGGGATACATCGCCTTGATCTGGGCCGGGGAGATTTCGGCCACGTCCACGTCGAAGGCGCGGGCGAGCGTGGCTTGGCGGCGGAGTTCCTCAAGCCGGTGTGCGGTCAGGGCGACCGAGATGGACCCGGTTTGCCGCATGCCAGTGGCGACGCCCGTTTCCGCCTCAAGCTTGACGTAAAGATCGGCGGAGTATTTCGCCAATCGCGTCATGTTCTGGCTGCCGCGCAACTGCCCGATCAGGCCAGCCGCGTGCCATGTGGTGCCGGAGGTCAGCTGTTTGCGCTCCAACAGGATGATATCGGTCCAACCCGCTTTGGCCAGATGATAGGCGACCGAGCAGCCCGAGACGCCGCCCCCGATGATGACAGCCTGCGCGCGGGTGGGAAGTTCAGCCATCAGACAACCTCATGTCCCGCAGCGCGGATTTGGCCTGCGAGTTGCGCGATATGGGCGGGGCCGACCTCGCAGCAGCCGCCGACGATGGTGGCGCCTTGGGCGATCCAGCCCATGGCGTGTTTGGCGTAAGCCTGTGGCCCCAAGTCCTGCCGGGCGGAGAGGGCATCGACGGTGGGTTTGTGGGTGAGGAAACCGTCGGAAATCTTGGTGAAACCGTTGGCATAGGCGCCGAAGGGTTTGTCGCCTTGGGCCAGCACATCCATCGCGGCCGGAATCGCTTCGGGCATGGAGCAGTTGATCATGATGGCGGCGGCGTCACCTGAGATGGCGAGGACGTCCGAGAGCGCCTCGCCGGAGCGCAGGCGGGTGCCGTCTGTGTCATTGACGGTGAGGGAGAGCCAGACGGGTTTGCCTGATTGCAGCGCGCCTTCCAGTGCGGCTTTGGCATGGGCGATGCTGGCCACGGTTTCGCAGATGATCAGGTCGCAGCCTTTGGCCAAGGCTTTCGCGACCTCAGCATAAAGGGGCATGGCCACGTCATGGGCGGGGTGGATATCGGGGCGGTAGCTGGCGATCAAAGGTCCGATGCTGCCTGCGATGCGGCCTGACCCATGGGCGGCGCGGGCGGCTTGGGCTTCAGACAGCGAGAGCGCGATGAGGGCGTCAAACTGCCCTTCCAACGCGGTGCCAGCCAGACGGTCATGATGCACGGCATAGCTGTTGGTGGTGGCAATCGTCGCGCCCGCCGCGAAGTAATCGGCATGCACCGCCTGCACGATGCCCGGATGATCGACCATGACTTGGGTGGACCACAGCGGCGTGGGCCGGTCGCCGGAGCGGTGGATCAGTTCTTGGCCCATGCCACCGTCGAGGAGTGTGATCTTGGTCATGCGCGTATCCTTTCATTGGCCGGGTCCCAGATCGGGCCATCCGGCATCACTGTTGCGGGATAACGCTTACCAAAGATTTCAACCTCCAACATGGTTCCTGCTTGGGTCAGATCGGCGCGCAGCATGCCAAGGGCGAGGGATGATCCCACGCGGTAGCCCCATGCGCCGCTGGTGGTTTCGCCGACGACTTGGCCGCCCTGCCAGAGCGTGGACATATAGGGCGCGTCCTGATCGCCTGCGGCGACCGTGAGGGTGACGAAACGTTTGGTGACGCCTGCCTGTTGTTCGGCCAAAAGTGCCGCTTTGCCGGGGAAATCCTTGGACCAGTCGATGAAGCGATCGAGCCCGCCTTGCAGCAGGGTGTAATCGGTCGATAGGTCCCCTTTCCACGCGCGGTAGCCCTTTTCGATGCGCAGGGCGTTGAGGGCGAACATGCCGAAGGGTCTGGCCCCGGCATTTGTCACGGCGTCCCAGATCGCGGGGGCATCGGCGGCGGGGCAGTGCACTTCCCAGCCAAGCTCACCCGCGAAGGAGACGCGCATCAGGGTGCAGGGGGCGCCGCAGACGGTGGCGTCCTGGGCCGAGAGCCATGGCAGAGATAGGTCCGCATCCGTGAGCGGGGCGAGGATATCGCGCGCTTTGGGGCCGGTGACCAGAAGGCAGTCATATGTATCCGAGCGGTCATGCACGGTGATGCCTGCGGGGGCGGTGCGGGACAGCAGTTCGCGGTCGTGGCTTTGCGCGACCCCTGCGGTGATCAGCCATGTGCAATCGGGGCTGCGCGGGATCACCGACATTTCCGTGACGATGCGGCCTTTGGTGTCGGCGAAATAGGCAAGCCCCACGCGGCCCACGCGCGGGATGCGCGAGGCGGTGAGGGAATTGACGTAATCCTGCGCGCCCGGCCCTTCGACCGAGAGGCGGGTGAAGCCGGAAATCGCCAGCACGCCGCATGTATCGCGGACGGCGGCGCATTCGGCAGCGACGCGGGGTGCCCATGGTCCGGCGCGATCCCATGTCTGGCTGCCCTCCCAGCTTGTGTCGTCACCGGGGGCGGCGAACCAATTGGCGCGTTCCCAGCCGTTATAGGCACCGAATTGTGCGCCCACCGCCTTGAGGCGAGAATGCAGGGCCGAGAGTTTTTTATCGGCACCTGCGGGCCAGCGGGCATGGGGGAAATGCATGCCGTATTCGTGGCCGTAGACTTCCATCCCCTTGGCGATGCAGTAATCCCGATCCTCGAACCCCGTGAAGCGGCGGGGGTCGCAGGACCACATGTCCCATTCGGTGCCGCCTTCCGTCACCCATTCGGCCAGCACCTTGCCCGCACCACCGCCTTGGCAGATGCCAAAGGTGAAGACGCAGGCCTCGAACGCGTTGGGCAGGCCGGGCATGGGGCCGATCAGCGGGTTGCCATCGGGGGTATAGGGGATCGGGCCGTTGATGACCTTTTGCAGATTGGCCTTTTCCAGCAGGGGTACGCGGGCCATGGCGTCGGCGATATGCCATTCCAGACGCTCCAGATCGTCGGGGAAAAGCTGGAAGCTGAAATCCTCGGGCATGGGATCATCAGGCGTGATCCAATGGGCGCGGCAGTTCCCCTCATAGGGGCCAAGGTTGAAGCCGTTCTTTTCCTGCGGCAGGTAGTAGCTGCTGTCGACATCGCGCAGGAGCGGCAGTTTCGCGCCATGGGTGGCGGACCAATCGGCGAGTTCGGGGATGGTGTCGAAGAGAAGATACTGATGGCTCATCACCATCATCGGCACGTCGCGGCCAAACATCGCGCCCACCTCGCGCGCGTAATAGCCAGCGGCGTTCACGACCTTTTCGCAGCGCACCTCGCCCTTGGGGGTGACGACGACCCATTCGTCGCCTTCGCGCCGGACGGCGGTGACGGGGCAGAAGCGTTCGATCCGCGCGCCCATCTGCCGCGCGCCTTTGGCAAGGGCTTGGGTCAGTTGTGCGGGGTCAATGTCGCCATCGTTGGGGTCGTAAAGCGCACCTTGCAGATCGTGGGTTTCCAGAAACGGGTAGCGGCCCCGCATCTCATCCGGGCCAAGCAGATCAAGCTCCATCCCCTGATAGCGGCCCATGCCGACGACGCGGGCGAATTCCTGCATCCGTTCGCGGGAATGGCCCAGACGCAGCGATCCGGTGACGTGGTAGTTCATGGGATAATCCACCTCGGCCCCCAAGCGGCGGTAGAGGTCTGCGGAATAGCGCTGCATGTTCATGATCGACCAGCTTGACGAGAAGGTCGGCACATTGCCTGCGGCATGCCATGTGGAGCCTGCGGTCAGCTCATTGCGTTCCAGCAAAAGCGCGTCGGTCCAGCCAGCTTTAGCCAGATGATAGAGCGCGGATGTCCCCACCACGCCGCCACCGATGATGACCACGCGCGCCTGTGTTGGAAACTCTGCCATGCCCTGCTCCTTCGTCGTTTTATCAGCGTGACTATCGGCGCGGGCGCGCCCTCTATCAATCCGTGTGACTACGGTTTATTGATCGGAAAAAGCGATCAGGACATGTGATGCAAACCGAGCTGCTGGAGACCTTTCTGGACCTGTGCGAAACGCGCAGTTTCAACCGCACGGCGGATCGGTTGGGGGTGACGCAATCCACCGTATCGGGGCGGGTGCGGGCGCTGGAGACGGCCTTGGGGTGTCGGTTGTTTCATCGGTCCCGCGCGGGCACGGGTCTGACCACGGAAGGCTTGCGATTCGAGCCGCATGCGCGGGCCTTGCGGCAAGGCTGGACCGAGGCGTTGCAGGATACCGCGGGGTCGGGCAGCCGCGCCATGACCCTGCGGATCGGGTTGCAGCGCGATCTGACGGATCACCATATCGGCGACTGGATGCGCCAGTTTCGCGCGGCCCTACCGGAGGCTGCGTTTTACATCGAGGCCGATTATTCCGCGCAGATGTGTGCCGATCTGGTCAGCGGGGCGCTGGATCTGGCGCTGCTGTTCACGCCGAAACCGCAGCCTGACTTGCATTTCGAGACGGTGGGAGAGGTGGGGTATCGCATGATCTCGACCCGGCCTGTTGCCTTGGCGGGTCTGCCGACCGAGCGCTATGTGCGGGCCAATATCTCGCCTGCGTTCAGTGCCGCCCATGCGGGGTTGTTGCCGCAACTGACCGCGGCGCCTGTGTCGAGCGGGCAGAATGCAACGGTGGCGGGGTTGATCCTTGCGCTGGATGGGGCGGGTTATGTGTTGGAGGATACGGCGCAGGGCTTGATCGGCATCGGGCAGGCCCATGCGGTGACGGGGGCGCCGCGGATCCCGCAACCGGTGTTTGCCGCCCTGCCCCTGCGCCAGCGGCACCGGCCATTGCAGCGCCGTCTGGTGACGCTGCTGCGGGCGCATTTTTCCGGCAAATCCCCCCAAAAATGACAAACCCGCACCGAGGGCGCGGGCGGATTTGCCATGGTGTCAGATCAGAGACTTACCACTCGGTCGGGCCTTTGTCTGCAAATTCATGCACCAGAAAATCGATGAAGGCGCGGACCTTGGGCTGGGTGAAGCGGCCCGGCGGATAGACCGCGTAGATGCCTTGGGTTTCCACCGGCAGATCGGGGATCGCGTCTTGGACCAGCCCTTTCTCCATCGCATCGGCGTAAAGGAAGCTGGGCAGATAGGCGATGCCAAGGCCCGCGACGCAGGCATTGAGCAGGG
>NCJR01000309.1 GCA_002282555.1 Rhodobacterales bacterium 34-62-10 | reverse complement strand
AGTCCTCACCGTCCAGCGCCACGAGATCGTTCCGGCGCAGGACCTCGGGCAACCAGCCGCTGCCCTTCAGCAGGCGCTCGGCCTCACTGGCCATCTCGCTCTTCTTCAGGTGATCGAGGAGCTGTGCAGTCCCCTCCCCTTTCGCCTCGCGCACGGCTTCGAGGATGCGCGCCTTGGGCACGCGGTTGAGATAGGTGTCGACCGTCGGCTCCCAGCCCGCCTCGACCATGTCGAGATCTGTGGCACGCGCCACGAGATCGGAATGCGCCATCCGCCGGGTCAGTCCGCCTGCGGAGATGCCTGCCCCGTATGGGTTCACCTTCTCATGCAGCGCGTTGACGCCGAAGCTGAGGCAATGCGCCAGCAAGGCCAACCGACTGCCCTGATCGAGGACCGTCAGATAGTCCCAGAGCTCTGCATCGTCCCCGAGGGGCAGATCGGCTTCCCATTCCGCATGACGCTCGTCGACCAGCTTCGCCACCACGCTGTCTTTCAGATCGGGCGCTTGCGCTGACATATAGACCTGACGCACGGATGCCTCGAGACAGCTGCCCGAAGCAGAGGAGGTGCGGAAGGTGTCCGTCACCAGCTTCAGGAGCAGGAGTGTCAGCGAGACATCCGGCGAGCGCCCGATCGCTTCACGCAGCGCCAGCGTCCGGTGGGCCGTCAACTCCATGACCAACCGCTCGGGCAGTGGCTTCAGCGCCCCCTCATCCTCCGGCAAGTCAGCTCCGATCGGCTGGCCACCCAACATGATGACGGTTCCGCCAGGAGCGACACTGTCATGGCCATCGGTGAGATCACGATCAGCCCCCTGCCCCGCCACCGCAGGATCAGTACCATCCTGGACCGCGGCCTCCTCAACAGGCTCATCCTCTGACCGCACATAGCCGCGATAGACGGCCAGCGCGCCGTAGCGGTCGAGCGTGACGAACGCCCCTGCCCGCCCGATCTCCTCCGCGTCGAAGATCAACGGCCGGGTCTCGATCTTTTCCATCTCCGTTTCCAACACGCCAAGCCGCGTGTCGATCTCGTCGGGGATGTCATCCTGATCCGCGTATTCCCCCTCGAGCGCTCGGTACTCGGCGAGCAGCTTGGCATGAGCCGCGCCTTCGTCATCCGTCATCGGTGCCGGATCACCGGACAGGGACCGCATGCCGTGGCTGTAGCCGTAGGGCAGGTCAAGGGCGACCTCGATCCACTTCCAGCCCTCAACCGCAACCGTCTCAGCCTCGGCCTGGAGTTTTTCCGTCACCAGCCGATCAAGCAGGGCAGGGTCTTCGAGCCAACCTCCATCATCGCCTTGGAACAGGTCATGCAGCATCGTGCCGCCCGCCGCTTCATAGGCATCAACACCCACAAAGACTGCGCGTCGGTCAGACGCCCGGACCGAGGTCTCGGTCAGCATGCGCCGGATTTGGAATGGCTCCTTGTTCCAGGATGAATGGATCACATCCCAGACCTGAACCTGACGCGCATGATCGGGGTTCACGGTGAAGGCCATAAGCTGCTCCAGCGTCATGCCATCCTCGGCGTAGATCTCAAGCAGGGCAGGGGCGACGGAGGCAAGTTTGAGGCGCTGCTTCACGATCTGTGGCGTCACGAAGAAGGCCGCAGCAATCTCTGCATCGCTCTGACCCTTATCCCGCAGGGACACAAACGCGCGGAACTGATCGAGCGGGTGCAGGGCGACGCGCTGCATGTTCTCGGCCAAGGAATCGTCCTCGGCCAAGATATCGGACGCACCATCCCGCACGATGCAGGGAATGGGCGTGGTCTTCGCCAAGCGTTTCTGCTTCACCAGCAAGGACAATGCCTGGAACCGGCGGCCACCGGCCGGGATCTCGAACTTGCCGGTCTCTGTGCCATCGTCAGCCAAGACGGGCCGCACGCTCAGGCTCTGCAAGAGGCCGCGGCGGCCAATGTCTTCGGCGAGTTCCTCGACGGACACGCCGGCCTTGATGCGCCGCACGTTGGACTGGCTCAGCACCAGCTTGTCGAAGGGTATATCCCGTGAAGGGGACAGGGTGATTTTCTGGACAGATTTCGTCATCAGATGTTCTCCACGACGGGCGTCGGAAGCCACTCTCCCGATCTCACTTCCCGTCACCCTCAAACCAACACTCCTTTCCCTCTCGATGATCGTATGGTTGCCAATAGGCGACTTAACAGCTGTTAAGTCAGGCCAACCGAGCAACGAAGACGTGGAAACTTAACAGCTGTTAAGCCGCACTTCGCCGACCGATCAAAGCCATGACCATCGGACCGCAAGAGAATTCGCCCGCCGCGGCCTTGGTCGTTAGCGCCCGCAAGTATCCACCCGGTGATCTGATGTCGGAGAAACGTTCCAGCATGGCCACGACGACGATCGAGGCTTGCTCTGGTCCCATGCAGCGCTGCGCTTCTTCCCAAGCGGAAACACTGATCCCCATAGCCGGCCGTACATGACAAGCCGCATCGAAAAGTTGGTGCCAATGTCGAACGTCGCCCTGATAGAAAGTCTTGAGCGAGGGACAGCTGGCAATCACCAGGTGAAGTGGGATTTTCGGCACCCGCCTCGTGTCAGGCTCTTCAAGGTCAGCTACGGGCTCACCCGTATCATCATCAGGCGCGCCGGCCGCCGCCCCGCCTTTTTCTAAGGCAGGTTCAAGATCTATAGATTCTTTATTTGAATTATGATGGTG
>NCJR01000308.1 GCA_002282555.1 Rhodobacterales bacterium 34-62-10 | reverse complement strand
AACCGCCAGCCAGCCCACCGCCAGCCTGACCCACACCCCCAACAGGAGGCAGAGATGTCCTTTATCGCAATGAACCGCTTCAAGGTCCGCCACGGCCATGAGGACGCTTTCGAGGCCATGTGGCGCGACCGCGAAAGCCGCCTGAACGACATGCCCGGCTTCGTCGAATTCCGCCTGCTCAAAGGCCCGGAGGGTGATGGCTACCGCCTCTACACGTCCCATGTGCAATGGGCCAGCCGTGCCGATTTCGAAGGCTGGACCAGATCGCAACAATTCCGCGACAGCCACAAAGGGGCCGGCAACAGCACCACCCGCGACGCGCTGATGGGCCCGCCCCAGTTCGAGGGCTTCGACACCATCCTCCACCAGACCTGAGCACCATGGAAAAGGCGCGACCCGCAAGGGCCGCGCCTCATCGTCACTGTCCCCCGGAAATCCATGCGGACAACCGGACGGATGCGATCACTCTTCGGTGTCGTCATCCGCGTCGTCGCCACCGGACGAGCGCAGCCCGGACGGGGCCGAGATATTCGCAATCACGAAATCCCGCTCGATCGTCGGCTTGCTGCCCTCGGGCAGGCTCACGTCCGAGATCTTGATGACGTCGCCGATGCTCAGCCCGGTCAGGTCCACGGTCACGTGATCCGGAATGTCACCGGCCAGCACGTTCAGCTCGACTTCGGGGCGGACAATCGTCAGAACGCCGCCCTTTTTCAGACCCGGAGACGCCTCGTGATTGATGAAATCCACGTGGATGAACAGGTTGATCCGGCTGGTCCGACGCAGACGCATCAGGTCCAGATGGGTCGGAAGGTCCTTGACCACGTCGCGCTGCACATTGCGGCAGATCACGCGGACATCGTCATGGCCGTCAACCTTCAGGTTGAACAGCGTCGACAGGAAACGACCCTGCTTGAGGCGCTTGAGCAGCGCATTGAAAGGAATGTTGATCGCAACAGGGTCAGCCCCGCCACCATAAACGATCCCCGGTACCATGCCGTCGCGACGTGCTTGACGAGCGGCGCCCTTGCCAGTCCCCGTCCGGACATGGGCGTGAAGATCAGGAAGCTCTCCAGCCATTATATCTCTCCAAAGTTAGGGCGGGGATCCTCCAAGGCTGTATCCCCGCGTGAAGCCGCGCGTATAGACGCATTCCCCCCGCTTGAAAAGAGGGGAATCGCAGCCAGAACCCCTTCCCAAGCCCCCGCGCGGACTCAAGGCCGCAGGCCGCCGCGCGCCTCAGTGACACGCCCGCAGCCTTGAAAAACGGCGGCGGCGATGGCGGGCGAGGCCATGGTTGCAAGGGGCGGATGCGGTCGTTCGCTGCACATGCAAGAGCGACGGCTACAGGTATTCATGAATTATTAGGACCAAAGATCGAACATTATGGAGTTGCTGACACGACTCACAAAGTTCGTTACACTAACTCTAGGGCGATTGTGCGAGAGTGCTTCAACATATAGGGTGTTGGCACTCTGGACGACGATTAAGCAATATAATGAGGCGAGCGCACCTGACCATGAAGAGCGGTTTTACCTTCATCGACCTTTTTGCAGGCATTGGAGGTCTCCGCCAAGCGATGGAGAGCATCGGTGGCCGCTGCGTATTTACGTCAGAGTGGGACAAGTATGCCCGTATGACGTATGAAGCGAACTACCGGGACAACCGTCCTATTGCTGGCGATATTCGCGAGGTGGACGCTGCGGACGTGCCAGAGCATACCGTGCTTTGCGCAGGGTTCCCCTGCCAACCCTTCTCAATCGCAGGAGTATCAAAGAAGAATTCTCTGGGTCGCAAGCACGGGTTTGAGGACGAGGCGCAAGGCACCCTGTTCTACGACGTAATCCGCCTCTTAAAGTACCATCGACCGTCAGCCTTTTTGCTGGAAAACGTGAAGAATCTTCGCAGCCATGACAAGGGCAGGACTTTCAAGGTGATCTTGGGCGCTTTGGAAGAGCTCGGTTACACGGTGAAATCGCAGGTGATCGACGCCAAGCACTTTCTGCCGCAACACAGGGAACGGATCGTTTTGGTCGGCTTTTTAGAAGATACCGGATTCACATTCGATGACTTGGCGTTGCCTGAGAAAGGCCTCGTCACAATGTCGGCCATCCTACACCCGGAGGACGGAACGGAAATGCCAGAGCGCGACTATACAGTCGGCCCGAATGCGGTCGTCAATCCCAAGTATACACTCACCGACCATCTTTGGGGCTACCTCCAAGGCTATGCGAAAAAGCATAAGGCTGCCGGCAACGGCTTCGGTTTTGGTCTTGTCGGCCCGGACGACACGTGCCGCACCCTCTCCGCCCGCTACCACAAGGATGGATCGGAGATACTGATTGATCAGCCCGGGAAGAACCCCCGTAGGCTGACGCCGAGGGAATGCGCCCGGATCATGGGTTACCCAGAGAGTTTTATCATCCCCGATGAACTTGGGCGTAGGGTGAGTGACACCCAAGCCTATAGACAGTTTGGAAACAGCGTCGCTGTGCCGGTCTTCAAGGAGGTTGCGAAGATCATGGCCCCCCATATCGCTGCTTCCATTGATATGGAAAACGGACTTGCAGCAATTGGCTGATTTTTGCGACTATACCGCTTCTACTTCAAAACCCGAAAGTTCTCGTGGGTGATGACGCGGAAGTTGTCTGAGACCTTGTCGCGGAATTTCGTCCATTCCTGCGGGATG
>NCJR01000045.1 GCA_002282555.1 Rhodobacterales bacterium 34-62-10 | reverse complement strand
GGCAGATGTGGGCTTCATCTATCAGTTCCACCATCTGCTGCCCGAGTTTTCTGCACTGGAGAATATCGTACTGCCGCAGCTGGCCAATGGTGTGGGCAAATCCGCAGCACAGGCCCGTGCGATGGACCTGCTGACCCGCGTGGGGATTGCGGCGCGGGCGGATCACCGCCCGGCGGCGCTGTCGGGGGGCGAGCAGCAGCGCGTGGCGTTCTGCCGGGCCTTGGCCAATGGGCCGCGCTTGCTGCTGGCGGATGAGCCGACGGGGAACCTTGATCCCGGCACCTCGGATCAGGTGTTCGGGACCTTGATGGATCTGGTGCGCGGCACCGGGCTGTCGGCGCTGATTGCCACGCATAACCTTGAACTGGCGGCGCGGATGGACCGGGTGCTGCGGCTGGACAATGGGCATCTGACCGACGGCTGAGGCTGTTGGCCGAGGAGCGCAGCGAGGAGGCGCGCTGTCACGCAGACGTGTGCGGCAGGTGCGGCTGGCATGCGCTAGGCTCGAACCGCTACGGAGCGCAGGGCGACAGGCTGGACATCGCGTCCGATCAGGGGGTGTCGGTGCTCTATACCGCTTTGCCGGAAACCCGCTGGGCCGGGCGTCAGGCCACGTGGCGCTGGGAAGTGGCGCAATCGGTGCCGCCCACGGACCTGACCCGCAAGGGCGGGGATGATCGCAACATCTCGCTTTATTTTGTGTTCATGGATGCGGCCTCGGCCCGTAAAGCGGGACCCAACCCGCGCTTGCGCAGCTTGCTTGGCAATCGCAATGCCCGCATGCTGGTCTATACTTGGGGCGGTGATCACGCGCGCGGTGATGTGCTGGACAGCCCGTATCTTGAGGCGCGCGGCCGCACCATGGTGCTGCGCGGGGCGGGCACGGGCGCGCATGCCGAGGCGGTCGATCTGGGGGCGGATTACGCCCGCATCTTCGGCGGTCCGCCCGAGGCGCTGGTGGGGATCGCGGTGTCCGCCGACAGTGACGATACCGAAAGCGCCATCCGTGCCCGGATCAGCGACATGGTGATCCGCTAGGCGCGCTGCGTCAGGAACACTCCGGCCGCCATCAGCGCGATCCCACCCGCCCGCGAGAGCGAGAGCGGGCTTATCCTTGCACCGAACAGGCCGAAATGATCGATCAGCGCCGCGCTGACCAATTGGCCCAGCAGCACGAAGAAGACCGCATTGCCGACGCCGAATTTCGGCGCGATGAAGGTGATAGACAGGATATAGAAGGCGACCAGCAGCCCGGCAAGGAACAGGTGTTTCGGCGCGGTGATCACGGCGGACAGGGCCGGCGCGCCCTTGAGCGTCAGCACCAGAAGGGTCGTCGTCAAGGCCACCGTGAACAGGATCGCCGCCGCCGCCACGGGTGAGCCGAGCCTTGTGCCCAGCCCCGCGTTGAGGGCGGCGAGAATCGGAATGCCGATCCCGGCGGCCAGCATGGTCAGGGCATAGGCAGTGGTTGGCGGCATCATCTGGCGGCTTTCTCGGGGACAAAAAACGTGGCCGAGGCGCTGGCCACGGGGCGACCATCGGGCAGGGCCACAAGATCGGCCTGTGCAAAGATCAGCGACCGGCCTGCGCGGGTGATGCGGGCGGTGCAACTGATCCGCTCGCCCCGACCGGCGCTGAGGAACTGGGTGTCCAGATTGGTGGTCGCCACATCGCGCGGTTCGCCGAAATGGGCGGCCGTTGCCATGACCATCGTGGTATCGGCCAGCGTTGCCAGCGCCTGGCCGCAGACGATACCGCCCATGCGTGCCACATCATCGGTGATCGGCATCGACAGGACGGCGCGGCCTTCCGGTGTGATCTGGTCCACGCGCAGGTCCAGCGCCTGCACCCATCGGGCAAAGGAACTGGCCAGAAACGCCTGCGCCTGATCCGTGCTGAGCATGGCCTGTCTCCTGTGTTGCCATGGCGCAGAATGCCGAGGTGCCGGGGATTTGCAACCTCTGATCCAGATCAAGGATGCAAAGCCTGCTTTGGGGCACACTCAACCAAAAGCAGAGGAGGTCAATATGAGCGAACCCGGGAAACAATCCATCCGACCCTTTGGTGTGGCGGTCGTTATCGCGTTGGCGGGTGGATTGCTGGTGGCCTGTGCGCCGGAACCGATGCCCTCGGCCGGGGCGCAGGCCTATCAGGATTACTGTGCGATCTGCCATGGCACGCGTGCCTTGGGCGATGGCCCGGTCGCGCCCGAACTTGACGTGCCGCCACCCGATCTGACGCTGATCGCCAGCCGCAACGGGGGCGTGTTCCCGCTGCGGGCAGTGGCCGATACCGTTTACGGGTATTCCGGCAAGCATGAGGCCGATCTGATGCCGGAATTCAGCCCCTTGCTGGATGGTCCCGATGTGGCCGTGCCCGACGGGTCCGGCGGAGAGGAAATCATGCCGGTGCGGTTGGCCGAGGTCGTGACCTATCTGCAAAGTCTGCAACGTCCATGATCAACAGGAGGCGAGACATGTCACATGCTCTTCATGCGCTGAGCCTTGCAGTGGCGCTGTTGCCACTGTCTGTGGCAGCACAGGATGCGGCAGCACAGGATGCGGATCAGGGGGCTGCGCTGTATCAGTGGTATTGTGCCAGTTGCCACGGTGCAAATGGTGATGGCGCGGGACCGATGGCCCCTGTTTTGCTGGTGCAGCCCACGGATCTGACGCAGCTCAGCGCGTCGTCCGCGGGGGAGTTTCCGCTGCTGCGGGTGGTGCGGCGTATCGATGGGACCGATCCTCTGGTCAGCCATGGCAGCGACATGCCGGTTTATGGGGCGATGTTTCAGGGCAATGAGGTTGCACTCAAGACCGCGGCAGGCCAACCTGTCCTGATGGGGCAGTCGGTTGCCGATCTGGTCCTTTATTTGCAGGAGATACAGCAATGAGACATCTGACCTTCACGTTCGGGCTGGTTGGGATCGGGCTGATCGTGGCCTGTGCCACGGTCGACATGCCCGAACCCGTCGAGGGGAAGATCGTCTATGATCAGAATTGCGCGATCTGCCATGGGGATGCGGGGCGCGGTGATGGAACGCTGGCCGCGAAGCTGGACCCTGCGCCGCCGGATCTGACACGCATCACCTTTCGCGCCAAGGACGTGTTTCCCCGCACGCACGTTCTGTCGGTGATCGACGGCTATACCCGTCAGGCCCCGGAAGAAACGATGCCGTAATTCGGTCTGCTGCTGGAGGGGGAAACCGTGCCCGTGGTGCTGGAGGATGGCACCCTGTCGCCGGTGCCGCGTCCGCTGGCGGCGCTGCTGGTCTATCTGGAAAGCATCCAGCGCTAGAGCTTGTCGCGTTCATTCGCATTCACGCGACAAGCTCTATCTGTATTTTTAAGCATGGTTTTTCGCGCAAAACCGGTTCCCAATTTTGCGCAGCAGGCTTCAAGGCGCGCGGGCCAGTTCCGTGTCGGGGGTCAGGCCCGATATTTCAAGGATCAGCTTGCGCCGCACAGCCTCGGCGAAATCGGCGCGGCTGGTGGCGGGCAGGGTGAAGGCATTGGGCCCACCGATGATCTGGTCGCGGTAATTCGCCTCGAGCGTGGCGGCGCGGCCCATGTCGTCATTCAGCATCAGGGGCAGACCGTTGATGGTGATGCCTGCGGCAAGGACCTGATCGCGGGCCTGCGCAATCGGCGGGCCTGACCAGTTGTTCACGCTGTCGCCCGAGAAATCGATCACGCGGCGCCAGCCGTCGATGTCGTTCTCCTCGATCAGTTGCTGGCCGCGCAGCAGCGCCGCTCCGATGGCGTTGCGCCCCTGCGCGCGGCGTATGGGATTGTCGAGTTGGGCGGCAAACAGCGCCGCCGCCTCGGGTCCGTCGATGCGGGTCCAGCCCACCACAACGGCCTGATTGGTGGCCCATTCCACATAGGTGACGGCGATGCTGCCATAGGCGGTATCCTGAATGGCGGCTATGACATCGGGGTCGGTGATGGCTTGCGCATAGCCACGCCGTTGCAGCAGCAATTCCTCGGGGTCGATCGAGCCGGACGCATCCGCCATGAGGACCAGTTCCAGATCGGTGTCCTGCGCGGGCGCTGGCAGGGCAATCAGGGACAGGATCAGGGCAAGGAACACATGGCGCATGACGTAAGGTTAGGCCGGTTGCGCCGTTTGAAAAGGGGCCCTTGACGCCTAGACGTCCAACTCCTCGACGAAGCGCGCGTTTTCCGAAATATACTGGAACCGCAGCTCGGGTTTCTTGCCCATCAGTCGTTCCACCAGATCGCCGGTCTCGCCGGGTTCATCCTCGTCAATCGTCACGCGGATCAGCTTGCGGCTGGCCGGGTCCATCGTGGTTTCCTTGAGGTCCTTGGCGTCCATCTCGCCCAGACCCTTGAAGCGGCTGACGTCGATCTTGCCCTTGCCGCCCAGACCCTTGGCCAGCCAGACCGCCTTTTCCGCCTCGTCGATGCAATAGACGCGTTTCGCGCCTTGGGTCAGGCGGAACAGCGGCGGGCAGGCCAGATAGAGATGGCCCTTGTCGATCATGGGGCGCATCTGCGTGAAAAAGAACGTCATCAACAGGGCCGAAATATGCGCGCCGTCGACATCGGCGTCGGTCATGATGATGATCTTGTCATAGCGCAGATCGTCGATGTTGAATTTGGAGCCAAGGCTGACGCCAAGCGCCTGCGTCAGATCGCTGATCTCCTGGTTGGAGCCCAGCTTGCCGGAGGCAGCACCCAGCACGTTCAGGATCTTGCCGCGCAGGGGCAGCAGGGCTTGGGTCTTGCGGTCGCGCGCCATCTTTGCCGATCCGCCCGCGCTGTCGCCCTCGACGATGAACAGTTCGGTCCCCTCGCGCGTGGCGGAGGTGCAATCCACCAGCTTGCCGGGCAGACGCAGCTTCTTGGTCGCGGTCTTGCGCTGGGTTTCCTTTTCCTGACGCCGCCGCAGGCGTTCTTCCGCGCGCAGCACAAGGAAGTCGAGGATCGCGCCTGCGGATTTGGTATCCGCCGCCAGCCAGTTGTCGAAATGGTCGCGGACCGAGTTTTCCACCAGACGCGCGGCTTCCATCGTGGCGAGGCGGTCCTTGGTCTGGCCCACGAACTCGGGCTCGCTGATGAAGCAACTGACCAGCGCGCAGCCGCCGGTGACCAGATCCTCGCGCGTGATTTCCTTGGATTTGCGGTTGTTCACCAGATCGCCATAGGCGCGGATGCCCTTGAGGATGGCGGCCCAGAAGCCCGCCTCATGGGTGCCGCCCTCGGGCGTGGGGACGGTGTTGCAATAGGATTGGATGAAGCCGTCGCGGGACGGGGTCCAGTTGATCGCCCATTCCACCTTGCCGGGGACATTGAACTTTTCCCCGAATTCGACCGTGCCCGCAAAGGGACGGTCGGCATAGGTGGCGGCCTTGCCCAGCGTTTCGTTCAGGTAATCGGACAGACCGCCGGGGAAATGAAACACCGCCTCTTGCGGGGTTTCGCCGTCATTGATGGCGGATTTCCAGCGGATTTCCACGCCGGAAAACAGATAGGCCTTGGAGCGGATCGATTTGAACAAGCGCGCCGGTTTGAAGCGGTGATGGCCGAAAATCTGCTCGTCCGCGTGAAATGTGACCGTGGTGCCGCGCCGGTTGGGGGCGGCGCCGATCTTCTGGATCGGTCCTTGGGGCACACCGCGCGAAAATCGCTGCTCATAGAGTTCCTTGTTGCGCGCGACCTGCACCACCATGATATCCGACAGCGCGTTGACGACGGAGGCCCCGACGCCGTGCAACCCGCCCGATGTCTGATAGGCCTTGCCCGAAAACTTGCCGCCCGCATGCAGGGTGCACAGGATCACCTCGAGCGCGCTTTTGTCGGGAAACTTGGGATGCGGGTCGATGGGAATCCCGCGCCCGTTGTCGCGGACGGTGACGCTGTAATCCTCGTGCAGTTCCACCTCGATGCGGTTGGCATGACCCGCCACCGCCTCGTCCATCGAGTTGTCCAGAACTTCCGCCACCAGATGATGCAGCGCGCGTTCATCCGTGCCGCCGATATACATACCGGGGCGTTTGCGGACAGGCTCCAGCCCTTCAAGGACTTCGATGGAGGAGGCGTTGTAGTCGTCGGGGGCGGTGCCGGTCAGAAGATCGTTGGCCATGCTGCTGCTTCTTTTTATGGGTTGAGTGGCAGTATGTCAGAAGGAGGCGGCAGGGGAAAGCGGTCTTGGCCTTTCAAGGGCGGCGAAAGCCCCGTCGGGTGTCATGAGTATTTGGGGAACGATGAAGGGACAGGTGGTGCCTGTTTCTTCTTGCTTCAAATATCCAAAACCTTGCGGCCGCCCCTCATGCCATCCAGTCAAGGATATGCGCTGCGACGTCATCCGGTTTTTGATGGCAGATCCAGTGATCCGCCCCGTCGATACGGTGGATGGTCAGATCGGGGGCCAAGTCCTCCAGCCCGTCAAGGCAGTCGGTCAGCAGGGCCGTGTCGCCTGTGCCCCAGATCAGCAGATGCGGCTGATGCACCGTCAGCGCCGCCTGCGGCAGTTCGGGCAGGTCAGCGATGGGCTGGCCGGAGGCGGCCACCTGCAGGGGCGAGGCGCGGTACCAGTTGACCATGCCGCGCATCCGCCCCGGGCGCGCCCATTCGGTCTTGTAGGCGTCACGCTTGGCTGGCGTCATCCATGACAGGTCCATCTTGGCGGAAAACAGATCCATCAGCTTGGCAAAGTCATTCTCGGCCAGACGCGCTTCGGACCCGTCGCGGCGCAGCCAGAGGATATATTGCGAGGCCGCCGATTGCGCGCCGCCCCGCGCCATCTCGCGCTGGAAGGGGATGGGGTGCACGCCGTTCAGGATGATCAGGCGGTCCACCCGTTCAGGATGCCGCGCCGCCAGCACATAAGCGACCGAGGCGCCCCAGTCATGGCCGACGACCGTCACCGGACCGCCGCCCAGATGATCGATCAGGGCCACCATATCGCCCACCAGCTTGCCCGTGGCATAGTCGCCGACTTCGGCGGGCGTCCAGCTTTGGCCATAGCCGCGCTGATCTGGCGCGATGCAGCGGAAACGATGGGACAGGCGCGCGGCCAGTTCCGTCCAGGCGCCGGAATATTCGGGAAAGCCGTGCAACATCAACAGGATCGGCGCACCCTTCGACCCCCATTCAAGGTAGTGGAAGGGCTGATCGTTCAGGCTGATGTGATGGCTGTGCATGATCGTCTTTCTGTCAGAGCGGCCGCACCCTTTGGGGATGCGGCCTTTGTCCGGGATCATTCAGGCTGCAAAGTCTCAAACCGCAGACCGGCTGCCGTGCGCGGGGCAAAGCCGCGCCAGTAGGTATGTTCGGGCTTTTCGGTCCCATCTTCGTTCAGCGCCGCCACCCCGTCGGCGGCATTGGGTACCAGATCAAGGAAAGCGGCCTTGTCCGCGTCGCCCTTCAGGTGCAGGTCCATGAAGGCGGTCGCGAAATGCTGGGCGATGTTGTTCATCCGCAGCGTATCCCAGACCGGATCGGCATAGTGATCGAAGGGGATGAAATCCAGGGTGTCCACCGCTTGCCAGCTTTCCACAGGTGCGGGCATCGGGGCTGCGACATTGTGATTGGCATTCTCGAACGTGAGCAGGTGGCGGGTGGTGCCGGTGGCTTGCTCAAAAATCTGGCGCATGGCGGGATAGATCGACACGTCATCGACGGAGCCTGCCATGATCATCGTGGGCTTGCGCAGATTGGCCAGACCTGCCTCGTCCCAGAACCCGTGCTGGCGGCCCCATGGACCGATGGCGATCACGGCCTTCACACGATCATCGACGATTGCCTCGTGGCTGTCGGACCCGGCGAGGTTCGCGGCCAGCAGGCCCTTGGGTGTGCCCCATGGCAGGTCGACCGCCGCCTGGCTGACGCCTGCGCCGCCAAAGATCAGCGCGCCGTAGCCGCCCATGGAATAGCCGATGACCCCGGTGCTGGAGGCATCGATGATTGCGGCCAGATCGGGGGCGGTGGCGGACAGATCGGCCATCTGGTCCAGCACGAAACGCTGATCTCGCGGGCGGTGCAGCAGGGTCGATCCAAACGCCCCCTGATCGGAATAGGTGCTGTCGGTATGGTCGATCGCGGCCACGACATAGCCTTTGGAGGCGAGGTTTTCCCCCAGATGCGACATCAGGAAACGGTTGCCCGGATAGCCGTGGCTGATCAGGATCAGGGGAAAGGGCCCCTCGGCGGCTGGGGCGGCGTCGCGGGCGGCCCGGCCTGACAGGGTGGTCGCGGTGCGCCCGTCGCGGATCACCGTGTCATAGGTGGTGCCGGGCGTGGTGCCGCTTGCTGCGGGATACCAGACCTCGACCGTCAGGGGGCGGTCATAGGTGGGGGTGGCGGCATCGGTGACATTCAGGATGTCGATCTGACCCGCATGGGTAAAGCTGAGCGTGCGCACCCCGATCACCTGATCGCCAAAGGCGGCAAGGGCAGGGGCATCGGGACGGGTTTGGTCAATGGGATTATGCGCGGTCATTTGAGCGGATACTGAACCTGAAACAAGCGGGCTGGCAAGCAGCCCCAGCGCAAGCGCTGCGGTTTTGAGCGGGGTCATGGGTCTCTCCTCCTTGGGTGAGGGTATTGGAGCCTGCGGCGGAGCATCGCGCAACCATTGCCTGATCTGTCGTTGCGTCAGACGGGTGCAGATGGGCTGCGGGCGTCCGATAAAGCGGTCCGATACTGTGTATCCGGGCACGGGTGCGGCACCCGGATCAGCGGCGCGGCTGAGACACGCGGAATTCAGCCAAGGCGATATCCGGTCGCGTTGCGCGGCGGCACCGACTGGCGTAAGACTGGCGCATGACCCGGCCCCGTTTGATCCTTGCTGCCTTCGGCATGTTGCTGGCCGCGCCTGTCGCGCAGGCCCATCCGCATGTATTTGTCGAGACAGGGCTGAAACTGGTGGCCGATGACGCGGGCCGTTTGGTGGGCGTCGAGGTCAGCTGGACCTATGACGATTTCTATTCGCTGCTGCTGCTGGAGGATCTGGGTCTGGACCCCGATGGCGACGGCACCTTGAGCGAGGAGGAATTGGCCAAGTTGGACGGCTTTGACCTGCAATGGATCGAGGGTTATCTGGGCGATCTTTATGTGACTGCGGGCGGCGATCCTGTGGTGCTGGGATCACCGGAGGGTCGCGGGACCGAGGTCGTGGCCGGGCGGATCGTCAGCCGCCATTACCGCAGTTTTGCGCCACAAGACGGTGCCTTGATCGTCAAAGCCTATGATCCGACCTTTTATACGGCCTATGATCTGGAAGGCGGTGTGGATGTGCCGGATGGCTGCGCCCTGGTCATCCAGCCCGCCGATCTGGACCGCGCCTATACGATGGTCGAGGAGGCGCTGTATAAAAACCCCGCCATGCCCGACGATGAATTCCCCGAAGTGGGTGAGGCTTTTGCCGATACGGTTGAGGTCACATGCAACGGTTGATGCGCGCGCCTGTGGCGCTGCTGGTGCTGGGTGTGCTGGCGGCTGTTGCGGTCTGGCTGTGGGGCATGGGCGGGATCACGCTGCTGGAGCGCTGGGCGGCGGATGGGCAACGCGACGCGCAGAACGCCATGGCGGGTCTGTTGCGGCGGCTGAAGGCGGGGGATACCGCGGCGCTGGCCGGATTGATGGGATTCTGCTTTGCCTATGGCTTTTTCCACGCGGCAGGGCCGGGCCATGGCAAGGTATTGATCGGGGGATACGGGCTGGGCCGCCGCGTTCCGGTGGGACGATTGGCAGGGCTGGCGGTGGCGTCGAGCCTTGCGCAGGCGGCGACGGCGGTGGCGCTGGTCTATGCCGGTGTGTTCGTTCTGGACTGGTCGCGCGAGCGGATGGTGGATACGGCCGAGATGTGGCTGGCACCGCTGAGCTATGTTCTGATCGGTCTGGTGGGCCTGTGGCTGTTGCTGCGCGGTGTCCGCAAGCTTTGGTCACAGCGGGGCAGGGTTCAGGCGCAGGCGCCGCACGCCGCGCACGATCATGGCCACGATCATCCAGACCATCACCACGATCATGGCCACGATCACGTTCACGATCACGCGCATGATGCGACATGTGCCAGTTGCGGCCACAAGCACGGCCCCAGCATTGACGAGGTGGCCGCGGTCAGGTCCCTGCGCGATGCGCTTTTCCTGATCGGGGCTGTGGCGGTGCGGCCCTGCACGGGGGCACTGTTTCTGTTGATCCTGACTTGGCGGATGGGGATTGATCTTGCTGGAATTGCGGGGGCGTTCGTGATGGGTCTGGGCACGGCCAGCGTCACGGTGCTGGTGGCAGTGTTGTCGGTCGCCGCGCGCGAAAGCACGCTGGCGCAGGTCGCGGGGGGACCCGCCACGGTGCGCGCCCTGTCGCTGATCGAAATCGCGGCGGGCGCGCTTGTGGTTCTGGTGGCGGCGCAATTGTTCGCCGCCGCCATCTGACGCGCGCCTCATCCGCCCTTGCGGGCGTCTTCGGGGGTATTACTTCACGATCTTTTCGTCGCGTACGAACATGTTGGCCCAGGCGCGGTCGATCAATGCGGGGCTCATCTGGTTCGGAATCCCCTCGAACTGGCAGATCGAGATCATCTGGTCGATCAGGAATACCGGCTGATAATTGGCGTAGATGTTGTCGATGGTGGGGTATTTCACCTTGAGCAGATGCACCAGCGTCGCCTCGTCCAGCGGCATCCCCTTCTTGCGCGCCACAAGCGCGAAGATCTTGAGGAAGTTTTCCTGGCTTGGTCCGTCGATCTTGATCTTGTAGAAAATCCGGCGCAGGGCCGCCTGGTCGAAAATCTCGTTCGGGTGGAAGTTGGTCGAGAAGATCACCAATGTATCGAAGGGCACTTCGAACTTTTCGCCCGATTGCAGGGCAAGGATATCCTTGCCTTCTTCCAGCGGCACGATCCAGCGGTTGACCAGCGACTGCGGCGGTTCGGCCTGTCGGCCAAGGTCGTCGACGATGAAGATACCGCCCGTCGCCTTGAGTTGCAGCGGCGCCTGATAGGTGCGCGCGGTCGGGTTGTAGACCAGATCCAGCATCGACAGGCTGAGTTCGCCGCCGGTGATCACGGTCGGGCGTTCACAGCGCACATAGCGGGTGTCGAAGGTGCGGCGGCGGCGCAGGGAGTTGGGATCATCCACCTCGACCTCGGCCGAGGAGTGCACGATCGGGTC
>NCJR01000307.1 GCA_002282555.1 Rhodobacterales bacterium 34-62-10 | reverse complement strand
GATCATGTGGCAGGTGGGCGAATCGCCTAGGCCAGAAGCGGCAGGAGCACCGGCACAAGCGAGGCGACCAGCAGGGCGGCCATGGCCCAGTTGAACGCGCGCAGGCGGGCGGGGCTGGAGAGGATGCGGCGCATCTGCTGCCCCAGAACCGTCCATGTGCTGACCGAGGGCAGGTTGATCAGCGCGAAAACCAGCGCCACCCAGAGGATCGCCGTGGCCGAGCGGTCGGGGGCATAAAGCGTGATCGCGGTCAGGGCCATCTGCCAGGCTTTCGGGTTGACCCATTGGAACAGCGCCGCCTGCACAAAGGTGAAGGGGCGCGCGCCGCTGCGCGCCGCGTCAAGGGCGGCGGAATTGGCGATTTTCCATGCCAGCCACAGCAAATACGCCACGCCGACCACAGTCAGGATCAGATGTGTGACGGGAAAGGCGTCGAAGATCTGCACCAGGCCAAGGCCCACCAGCACGATCATCACGCCGAATCCGATACCGATTCCCAGCATATGGGGAACCGTCCGGCGAAAGCCGAAATTGGCCCCCGATGCCATCAGCATCAGGTTGTTGGGCCCCGGCGTGATCGACGAGACAAGGGCAAAGGCCGACAGAGCAAGAAGGGTATCTGGTATCATGGCGCAACACTATGCGAAGGCCTGCGCAATGAGGTTGCTTTTTTGGCGTTTCCGAGTTTAGTATCGCAACAAATGACAGACACAGACAAGATAAACGCACATATATTGCGAGAGCTTTTGCGGAACGGTCGCATCAGCAATACGGACCTTGCCGATCGCGTGGGCCTGTCGCCATCGGCCTGTCTGCGCCGGGTTCAGGACCTTGAACGGCGCGGGGTGATCCGGGGCTACCGGGCCATTCTGGACCCGCTGGCCATGGGTGTGGGCTTTACCGCCTATATCACGGTGGGTTTGAACGCGCATACGAAATCCGCGCAGGAGGCCTTTGAAAAGGCCATCGCGCGCGCGCCCGAAGTGCGCGAATGCCACAATATCACCGGCAATGTGGAATATCTGCTGCGGATCGAGGCCGCCGATCTTGCGGCCTATAAACGGTTCCACACCGATGTTCTGGGCACCTTGCCGCAGGTCAATTCGATCACGTCTTTCGTGGTGATGGGGTCGCCCAAGGATGAACGCGGCTGATCACGCCGTCGGGGTGAGCGGATAGCCGAAGGTTTCGAAATCCTTCTGATAGATCGTCTGCACCCGCAGGATATCGGCCTGATCCCATTCGATGAGCCCTGCAAACTTTTCCGAGGTCATTTCGCGCGGGGTCACAGCGGGGTGCGGGATGCCCGTCTTGGCGGCGACCTTGGCGATGATCTGGTCCAGCCCATCCTCGAAGCGGAACACCTCGGTGCGGTCGGATGTGAAATGCCACAGGGGACGCAGGTGATTGTCCAGATGGAAGGCGTTGCGTTCGAACGCGTCCAGTTGCGCGCCCAGCCAGATCGGGAAGGGCGGGTATTTGCTGACCAGTTGTTCCGCCTGCAGGATCACGCGCATCCGGTATTCCGATTCCAGCCGGTGAAACGGGTTGCGGATGATGGTGAAGGCATAGTCGAAAAAGCCCGGATCGAACAGTTGCCGCAGATCCCAGTAGCGCAGGTGCTGGGGCGTGCAATTGAGCGCGGGTGGTTTCATGCCTGCGCTGAAGAGATTGAGTTTGCCATGCTGTTCCAGCCATGCCTCGACCGAGCTGCCGCCGGTTTTCGGGATATGCACGAACAGGATGTTGCGGTTCTGGAACTTGATAAAGGGCATCACTCACCACGCTGACTACGTGGTCATCCTAACAGTCAGGACGCGGACCAGCCAGCCCTGCAATGGCGTGCTGCTTCTTCTTGCCTCAAATATCCAAATACCCACCGTCCCGCCGGTGCGACGGGGCGGTGGGGTGCGCGGGATCAGCGGGCGATCATCTCGGACTGGCGGACGATCACCTCGGCCTGTTTGATCGAGGCGATGTCGACAAGCCGGCCTTTGTAGACGGTGGCGCCTTCGCCGCGGACTTTGGCGGCGTCCATGGCGGCAAGGATTTCGCGGGCCTCGGCCACGGCCTCATCGGAGGGGGTGAAGATTTCGTTGGACAGGGCCACCTGTTTGGGGTGGATCGCCCATTTGCCGACCATGCCCAGCGTGGCCGAGCGGCGGGCCTGGGCGCGGAAGCCCTCATCATCGCTGAAGTCACCGAAGGGGCCGTCCACAGGCAGGATGCCATGGGTGCGGCAGGCGGCGACGATGGCGGTTTGCGCCCAGTGCCACGGGTCGGACCAGTATTTCGCGCCCTCATGCAGCATGTAGTAATTGGCCTGCGTGCCGCCGATGCCTGTCGTTTGCATCCCCATGGAGGCGGCGAAATCGGCGGCCCCCAAGCTCATGGCTTGCAGGCGCGGGCTGGAGGCGGCGATGGCTTCGACATGGGCGATGCCTGCGGCGGATTCGATGATCACCTCAAAGCTGATGGGGGTTTTGCGGCCTGTGGCGCGTTCGATCGCGGTCACAAGGGCGTCGACGGCATAGACATCTTCGGCGCAGCCGACCTTGGGAATCATGATCTGGTTCAGGCGTTCGCCGCCCTGTTCCAGAAGGTCGACCACGTCGCGATACCACCATGGGGTATCCAGACCGTTGATGCGCACGGACAGGTATTTGGTGCCCCAGTCCATCTCGTTGATCGCC
>NCJR01000306.1 GCA_002282555.1 Rhodobacterales bacterium 34-62-10 | reverse complement strand
TGGGGGGCACGGTCGTGCAGTGGATCACCCGCGCGGGCGGCCTCGCCACGCCCTTGCGGGCGGGCATCGGCAATGGCGGCTGCGGCGGGTCGCGGCTGCGCGCGCCCAAGCCCGTGATCTGGCGCTTCTGGGATGAACCGGCGCGACGGGTCACATTCGGGCGCGAGGCGCTGCATGTGACCCTGTTCCTGACCAAATGGCTGCTGCTGGCCTTCCTGCTGGAAAGCCTGATGCTGGCCTTTGTCCCCGCCGAAACCGTCACCTCCGTGCTGGGCGGCACGGGCATCGCCCCCATCGCCATCGGCACAATCGTCGGCGTGCCCGCCTATCTCAACGGCTACGCCGCCTTGCCCTTGGTCGGCGGTCTGGTCGCCCAGGGCATGGCCCCCGGCGCAGGCCTCGCATTCCTCGTGGCAGGCGGCGTCACATCGCTGCCCGCCGCCATCGCTGTCTGGGCACTGGTCCGCCCCCCGGTCTTCGCGCTCTACCTCGCGCTATCGCTGTCCGGCGCCTTCCTCTCGGGCATCCTTTTCCACCTCTGGACCCTCGCCTGACACCTCACGCCACCAACGACCGCGCCTCGACCGTCGCGATCCCCAACGCCTCGCCCACAGCGGCATAGGTCAACTGCCCCGCATGCACGTTCAACCCGGCCAGCAGATGCCCATCCTCGGCACAGGCCCGCTTCCAGCCCTTATCCGCCAAAGCCAGCATGAAGGGCATCGTCGCATTCCCCAGCGCCAGCGTCGATGTCCGCGCCACCGCACCCGGCATATTCGCCACGCAGTAATGCATGATCCCATCGACCTCATAAATCGGGTCCTGATGCGTCGTGGCGCGCGATGTCTCGAAACACCCGCCCTGATCGATCGCCACATCCACCAGCACAGCGCCGGGCTTCATCACCCCCAACTGCGCCCGCGTCACCAGCTGCGGGGCCGCCGCACCGGGGATCAGCACCGCCCCCACGACCATATCCACCTGCGGCAGCAACTCCGCCAGCAACCCGGCCGAGGAATAGCCCGTCTTGAACGCCCCCCCGAACACATCATCCAGATAGCGCAACCGTGGCAAGGATCGGTCCAGCACCGTCACATCCGCCCCCATCCCGGCCGCAATCCGCGCCGCATGGGTGCCCACGACACCGCCCCCGATCACCAAGACCTTCGCCGGCCCGACACCGGGCACACCGCCCATCAGAACGCCGCGCCCGCCATTGGCCTTCTGCAAGGTCCAGGCCCCCACCTGCGGCGCCAACCGCCCGGCAACCTCGGACATCGGCGCCAGCAGCGGCAGACCACCCGCGCGGTCCGTCACCGTCTCATAGGCAATGGCCGTGCAACCCGACGCCAGCAGATCCCGCGTCTGATCCGGGTCCGGCGCCAGATGCAGATAGGTGAACAACACCTGCCCCTCGCGCAGCATCTTGCGCTCTCCGGCTTGCGGCTCCTTGACCTTGACGATCATGTCGGCCTGCGCAAACACCTCCGCCGCCGTGCCGACCATCACTGCCCCCGCCGCCGCATAATCCGCATCCGCAAACCCCGCGCCCACACCCGCGCCAGTCTCGATCAGCACCGTATGACCATGCGCCACCGCCTCCATCGCGGCATTCGGCGTCAGGCCCACACGAAACTCCTGCGGCTTGATCTCTTTCGGACATCCGATCTTCATGCGGTCTCTCCCTGTGTTATGTGTTTCCCTGATCATCGCGCGAAACCCGCGCAAATCCCTTGATTTCGGGGTCGCATTTCCCCGCGCTTTTCGCATATCCTTCGACGAAACACCGTATTCATCGAAGGAACCTGCGTTTCATGGCGCTTGACCCGACAGATCGACGTATTCTGACCGTGCTGCAACGGCGGGGCCGCATCTCCAACGCGGACCTGTCCGAAGAAGTGAACCTCTCCGCCTCTGCCTGCCACCGCCGCGTGCAAAGGCTCGAGGAGGAGGGGTATATCAGCAGCTATGTCGCCCTGCTCGACCGCCGCAAGATGGGCCTGCCCACGCTGGTTTTCGTGGAAATCACCCTGTCCGGCCAAGCCGACGACCTGCTGGATGCGTTCGAGAAAGCCGTGTCCCGCATCCCCGATGTGCTCGAATGTCACCTGATGGCAGGCACCGCCGATTACATCCTCAAGATCGTGGCCGAAGATACCGAGGATTTTGCCCGCATCCACCGCCAACACCTCTCGCGCCTGCCCGGTGTCGCCCAGATGCAAAGCAGCTTCGCCTTGCGCACCGTGTTCAAGACCACGGCGATTCCGGTTTGAAAACAGCGCGCGACACGTTGCCAATCCCCGGCCAATCCACCAGATTGCCGCCAAGGGGAGGACCGGAATGACCTGGGATTACATCATCGTCGGCGCGGGCAGCGCAGGCTGCGTTCTGGCCAAGCGGCTGACCGACGCAGGCCACCGCGTGCTGTTGCTCGAGGCGGGCGGCACCGACGCCTATCACTGGATTCACGTCCCGATGGGATACCTTTATTGCATCGGCAATCCCCGCACCGACTGGATGTATCGCACCGCGGATGAGCCGGGCCTGAACGGACGCTCCCTGATCTATCCGCGCGGCAAGGTGCTGGGGGGATGCTCGTCGATCAACGGGATGCTCTATCTGCGCGGTCAGGCGGCGGATTATGACGGCTGGGCGGCGGATTATGACGGCTGGCGGCAGATGGGCCTGACCGGATGGGGCTGGGACGACGTCCTGCCCTATTTCAAGAAATCCGAGGATTTTGTCGAAGGCCCCTCCGACATGCACGGCGCAGGCGGCGAATGGCGGGTGGAAAACCAGCGCCTGCACTGGGACGTTCTGGATGACTGGAAAGCCGCCGCCGTCGCCGCGGGCCTGCCGGAAACCACCGATTTCAACACCGGCGACAACGAAGGTGTGGGCTATTTCCGCGTCAATCAACGCAGCGGCTGGCGCATGAACACCGCCCGCGCCTTTCTGCGGACCCGCAAAGGGCAGGGGCTTCAGGTCGAAACCCACGCCCAGACCCGGCGTATCATCATCGAGGATGGCCGCGCCGTGGGCGTCGAATACCTGCAAGGCGGGCAGGTCAAGACCGCCCGCGCAGGGGCCGAGGTGATCCTGTCCGCCGGGGCGATCGGGTCCGTTCAAGTGCTGCAACTCTCCGGCCTTGGCCCTGCCGATGTGCTGGCGCGCCACGGCATCGACGTGATCCGCGATATCCCCGGCATCGGCGCGAACCTGCAAGACCATCTGCAACTGCGCTGCGCGTGGAAACTCAAAGGGGCCAAGACCCTGAACACCATGGCCAATTCCCTGCTCGGCAAGGCGATGATCGGGATGGAATATGTCCTGCGCCGCTCTGGTCCGATGTCGATGGCCCCCAGCCAGTTGGGGGCCTTCTCCCGCTCGCGCCCGGACCTTGCCACCGCCGATCTGGAATATCACGTCCAACCCCTCACGCTCGAGGCGTTCGGCCAACCGCTCCACGACTTCCCCGCCATGACCGCCTCTGTGTGCAACCTGCGCCCCGAAAGCCGGGGCACGGTTGAAATCACCAGCAACGACCCCCGCGACGCGCCGCGCATCGCGCCCAATTACCTCTCGACCGAAGGCGACCGCCGTGTCGCCGTCGATGCGATCCGGCAGGCGCGGCAGATCATGGCGCAATCGCCGATGGCGAAATACGCCCCCGAGGAGATGAAGCCCGGTCTGACCGCTCAATCTGACGCCGATCTCGCAAAAGCCGCAGGTGACATCGGCACCACGATCTTCCACCCTGTCGGCACGGTGCGGATGGGCACCGATGACGCCGCCCCGCTCGACGCGCAATTGCGCCTGCGCGGTGTGGCTGGCCTGCGCGTGGTCGATGCCAGCGTGATGCCGCTGATCGTGTCGGGCAATACCAACGCGCCCACCATCATGATCGCGGAAAAAGCCGCCGACATGATCCTGGCAGGGGCACGCGGATGACCGGACAAGTCGCCATCCCCTATGACAGCGGGCGCGGGCATACGCAGCGGCTGGCGCAGGTCATTGCGGGCGCTTTGGGCGAAGGCGGC
>NCJR01000305.1 GCA_002282555.1 Rhodobacterales bacterium 34-62-10 | reverse complement strand
CCGCGCGGACAATCGCGATATAGACGCCCACCAGCGCCGCCATCACGGCGCCGACCAGACTGGCCGCATAGGACCACCAGACCGGAAACTGCAACAGAAAGGTCGTCTCGTTGTACTGCATCTTGGACAGCATCCCCTCATAAAGCTGCACCGCGATCAGGATCAGCACCGCAGCAAAGACGGCATCCACAATCATCTGGATCAGACGATTGGTCTTGACCGACAAGGCAGCCGTAAAGATATCGACGGTCGCATGGCCGCCGGTGATCTGGCAAAACGGGATGAACGCGAAGATTGCGAAGGCAACCCCGGCCTCGACCAGTTCGAAGTCGCCCAAGATCGGGCCGACACCGGTATCCAGCAACGTCTGCGCAAAATCGCCCAGCACGGCCATGACCGGGCCGGAATGCAGCAACGTGTTCAGCGAGCGTCCGAGCACAGAAACGCAGATCAAAAAGATCAGTGCGGTCAGGACAACCCCGCCCACCACCGCCATCGCACGCGCCAGACCATTCATGAAACTGTGCATCGGATTGGCTTTCCTTCTGTTGAAGATGAAACTCATAAAGGGCCCCGCAGCACGCAAGCTGCGGGGCCCTTGGATCACCGATCTGGTTACTTGGTGTTCTTTGCAATCAAGGCGCGCGCCTCATCCACAACGGCCTGACCATCCAGACCCGCCTTGTTCAGGCTTTCGATCCACTCAGCCTCGACACCTGCGGCAGCCGCTTTCCATTCGGCCACTTGCTCGGGCGTCAGGGTGATGATGTTGTTGCCAGCCGCGACCGCAACCTCGCGCGAGGGGGCATCGCCACCGGCCTGCGTCTTGCCCGCGAAGGCCGAGAATTCCAGACCGGAGTTGTTGTCGATCACCGCTTTCAGGTCATCGGGCAGGCTTTCGTATTTGTCCTTGTTCATCGCGAAGATGAACGAGGTGGTATAAAGCGACTCGCCGCCGAATTCGGTGTGGTTGCCCACCAGTTCCGACATCTTCAGTGACGCGGTCACTTCCCACGGGATCACCGCCCCGTCGATCACGCCCTTGGACAGCGATTCCGGGATCGCAGGCACCGGCATGCCCACGGGTGTGGCGCCCAATGCCGTGAACAGCTGCGTCGTGGTGCGCGTCGGCGCGCGCAGCTTGACACCGTTCAGGTCCGCCACGGATGTGATCGGGTTCTTGGAATGGATCACGCCGGGACCATGGACCCAGACGCCCAGGGTTTTGAAATCCTTGAATTCCGTGTCGAACAGATTGGCTTCGGCATATTCCCAATAGGCGCGGCTGGTGGCCTCGGCATTGGTCATCATGAAGGGCAGTTCGAACACTTCGGCCTGCGGGAAACGACCGGGCGTATAGCCTGCCACGGTCCAGACCACATCCGCGACACCGTCGATCACCTGGTTGATCAGTTCGGGCGGCGTGCCACCCAGCTGCATCGAGGGGAAGCGATCAACCTTGATCCGGCCATTGCTGTCCGCCTCAACCTTGTCGGCCCAGACATCCAGCACCAGTTTGGGCACATTGGCCTGCGCGGGCAGAAACTGGTGCAGTTTCAGGGTGACTTCCTGCGCATGGGCAGCCGCGCTCATGCTGGCAAGAATGGCGGCGGTGGCGACCGTCCGCAGGGCCGTTTTCATAAATGTCATCTCATCATCCTCCCTAGGATCGTGTGAAACCGTCCCGATACATGCTCGGTCACGGGTCTGCTTGCGCCGGACGCTGTCCTGATGTGTCAGGGTTCAAAATCCGGCTGGCGTGCGGGATGCGCTTGGGCAAAAGCCGGCAGCGCCTCGCATCGCGCATGAATGGCCGCGATCCGGCTCAGGTGACTGACATCCACCCCGAAGCGTTGTGCGGAAAACAGTTGCGGGACAAGGCAGATATCCGCCAGTCCCGGTGTATCGCCAAAGCAGAACGCGCTCTCGCGGTCGCGCTTGGCCAGCAGCGCCTCGCACGCCTCCAGCCCGTCGGTCAGCCAGCGGGTCAACCACTTGGTCGTGGCCGTGGCATCCGCCCCGAACTCATCGGACAGGTATTTCAGAACCCGCAGATTCTGCAGCGGATGGATCTCGCAGGCGATCACCTGTGCAAAGGCCCGCACGCGCGCGCGCTCCAGCGGACCCGAGGGCAAAAGCGCGGGTTCGGGATGCGTCTCGTCCAGCCATTCGAGAATCGCCAGGGATTGCGTCAGTTCGGCCCCGTCATCGGTGATCAAGGCAGGCAGCAGGCGCTGCGGGTTGATCGCGGTGAATTCCGGCCCCTTCTGCGCCCCCTGCTTGAGGTGGACGGATTCGAAATCGTAATCCAACCCCTTGAGATTGAACGCGATCCGGCAGCGATAGGACGAGGAGCTGCGGAAATAACCATAGAATTTCATGTGCGTCCCCCCGGAAGGGTCGTGACGACAATCGCTTGCATGATCCCTCCTCCCAAAGGTTTCCGCGAATACGATGTATACTTATAATTATACATCATTTCTATTTTGATACTTCATTTCACCCAAGCGGCCAAGCACATCTTTGCTCACCCGGGTGCGGTCGATCTCCCTCACAGCTAAACCGACCGCTTGGTTGACTTTGCTTTCCGCAGCATCGCCTGTCAATAGGCATGTGGTCGCGCAAGTGTTAAGCGTCGGGGCCGGAACGCGCAAAACAAAAGGCCCGAAAAACAAAAAGGCCGGTCGGAACCGGCCCTTCC
>NCJR01000304.1 GCA_002282555.1 Rhodobacterales bacterium 34-62-10 | reverse complement strand
ATCGGCTGTGGCTGGGGCGGGTTCGCGGAATATGCCGCCCGCGAGCGGGGGCTGCGTGTGACCTGCCTCACCATCTCGAAGGAGCAGTTCAACTATGCCGTGGACCGCATTGAAAAGGCGGGACTTTCGGATATGGTGGAGTTCAAGTTGCAGGATTACCGCGACGAGAAGGGCATCTATGACGGCATCGCCAGCATCGAGATGTTCGAAGCGGTGGGCGAGAAATACTGGCCCGTCTATTTCGACACGCTGCGCGAGCGGCTGCGCCCCGGCAAATGCGCGACCTTGCAGATCATCACGGTGCAGGATCACCGTTTCGAGCTTTATCGCAATGGCGTGGATTTCATCCAGAAATACATCTTTCCGGGCGGGATGCTGCCATCGCCCGCCGTGCTGAAACGCGAGGTGGAGCGGGCGGGGCTGACCTTCTCGCGCTCGATCGAATTCGGCGAGAGCTATAGCCAGACTCTGCGGCGCTGGTATGACACGTTCAACGAGAAATGGGATCAGGTGGCCGATCTGGGTTTTGACGATCGTTTCCGGCGGATGTGGAATTATTACCTGACCTCTTGCGCTGCGACCTTCCATAGCGGAAATTGCGATGTGACACAGATCACAGTGACAAGGCCCGCATGATGTTGACTGCCCCCCGACTGGTTGCTGCGCTGCTGTTGGCCATCGTGGGGTTTGCCGTGTCCGAGCTGATCAAGCCGCTGCTGCCCGAGGGGACGCAGTTCGGCCTGTTCTCTTTCATCAATGCAGGTCTGGGCGTGATCGTGGGCTGGCTGGTCATCGGCAGCCGGATCGGGCGCGGCATGGCGGCGGCGATCAGCCACGGCCTGACCGGGGCGGCGGCGCTGATGTTCTGGGGGCTGTTCACCCAATCCGTCTATGAGATGCTGCGCCTGTCGCTGCGGCGGCGCTATGACGGCCCGGTGGAGGCGCTGAGCGATGTCTTTCGCGTCGGTCTGGAGCACGCCATCACCATGTCCACCGCGCCTGTGCTGGGCACGCTCTTTGCGGGCGGCGTGATCGCGGCGCTGCTGGCCGAAATCTCGGCCCGGCACTGGCGCTGACGACGATGCAGCCACTTTTCGTCTATGGCACCTTGCGGCATCTGCCGTTGCTGGAACGGGTGGTGGGCCATCCTGTTGCGACGGATGGGATCGTGCCGGCCGGGCTGTCCGATCATCAGGCGCACTGGGCGGCGGGTCAGGCCTTTCCCTTGCTGGTGGCGAAGCCCGGCGCGCAGGCCGAGGGGCTTTTGCTGCGCGGGTTGACTGCGCAGGACATGGCGCGGCTCGATTTCTATGAGGGCGGCTTCGGCTTTCATCTGGCCCGCGTCACCGTCCAGACGGATGGGGGCAGGGTGGAGGCGCAGGTCTGGTATCCCGATGCGGGGTTGTGGGAGCCGGCGGCGGCCTTCGATCTGCCCCTTTGGCAGGCGCGATGGGGGACGATCAATGTCGCGGCCGCGGCCGAGATGATGGATCACTTCGGCCAGCGCGACGCGGCGGAGATTGCGCGTCTCTATCCGATGATCCATGCGCGCGCCGCCTCTCGGGTGGCGGCGGAACGGGCCGGGGTGCCTACCGATGCGGCCTTGCCGGACAGCGGGATGCGCCGGACGGATGTGGCCTTGCAGGAATTGGCGCGGCCCTATGCGGATTTCTTCGCGGTCGAGGAGCATCACCTGCGCTTTCGGCGGTTCGACGGCACGCAGAGCCCGGTGGTGAAACGGGCGGTCTTCATGGCTTCGGACGCGGCGATCCTGCTGCCCTATGATCCGGTGCGCGATGCGGTGCTGGTGATCGAGCAGTTCCGCGCCGGCCCCTGGGCGCGCGGCGATCTGGCCCCCTGGCCGCTGGAGCCGGTGGCAGGCCGCGTCGATCCCGGCGAGACGCCCGAGGACGCCGCGCATCGCGAGGCGGCCGAGGAGGCCGGGCTGGTGCTGCACCGTCTGGAGAAGGTGAGCGGCAACTATCCCTCACCCGGATCGACATCCGAGTTCTTTCACATCTTCGTGGGCCTGTGCGACCTGCCGGATCGGCTCATGGGGCTGGGCGGTGTCGCCTCGGAGGATGAGGACATCCGCAGCCATATCCTGCCATGGGCGCGGTTTCAGGATCTGCTGGACCGCGATCTTCTGACGGTCGGGCCGCTGATCCTTGCGGGGCATTGGCTGGCGCGTCACCGCGCAAGGTTGCGCGCCGCACCTTGAGTTCCGGTCGCCGGATGCCTACTAGATGCAAGGAACGGGCTTTGGCCCATGATCTGACGATCTGACCAGCGGGAGACGGGCGATGCGGATAGCACATGATCTGGCCGAGGCGGTGGGACACACGCCATTGATCCGGCTGAAAGCCGCGAGCGAGGCGACAGGATGCGAGATCCTGGGCAAGGCCGAGTTCATGAATCCGGGCCAGTCGGTCAAGGATCGGGCCGCACTTTTCATCATCCGTGATGCGGTGGCGCGCGGGTTGCTGAAACCCGGCGGCACGATTGTCGAAGGCACGGCAGGCAACACGGGTATCGGCCTTGCGCTGGTCGGCGCCTCGATGGGGTTCAAGACCGTGATCGTGATCCCCGAGACGCAGAGTCAGGAAAAGAAGGACATGATCCGTCTGGCGGGTGCGCAACTGGTTGAGGTGCCGGCGGCCCCCTACAAGAACCCCAACAACTATGTGCGCTATTCCGGCCGTCTGGCCGAGGC
>NCJR01000303.1:2723-5184 GCA_002282555.1 Rhodobacterales bacterium 34-62-10 | reverse complement strand
GCCATAGATATGCGCGATCAACCCCGATGTCAGCGGCACCGTCGCCAGCCACAGCGACCCCATCGCCGCCGAAAACAGCAGCACCGTCATCGGCGTGATCGGCGTCATGATGAAGGCCGCCGCCACGATGGTGCGCCCGGCATAAATCCCCGCCAGCAGGTATTTCTTGGAATACCGCTTGCCCGCCCAACCCGCAGTCAGCGTGCCCGCGATATTGGCCAGACCGATCAGCGAAATCGCCACCGCCCCCAGCGCCGATGTGGTGGTGATCCCGATACTGTGCAGGATATCACCCGGCATGATCGGCCCGCACATTTCCGTCACGAAGGCCGGGAAATGCGCGGTGATAAAGCCCAACTGATAACCGCAGCTGAAAAACCCAAGGAAGATCAGCGTATAGGACGGATCACGAAACGCCTTGTTCAGGATCGCGCCCATGCTCTCTTCAAGCTCGGCACGGGTGGCGGGCGGTGTGGGCGCGCGCATCAGCGGCAGGAAAACCAGCATCCCAAGGATCGCTGCGGCAAAGACCAGAAACACGTTCTGCCAGCTCATCATCGTCAGCAACCACTCGGCCAGCGGCGCGCCGAACACCTGCCCCGCCGATCCCGCAGCGGTGGCAATGGCAAGGCTCATCGAGCGGTTCTCATCGCTGGACGCACGGCCCACCACCGCCAGAATCACACCAAAACCGGTCCCTGCCACGCCGAAGCCCACCAGAATCTCGTATAACTGATGCTCGGTCGGCGTCACCGCATAGGATGACAGCACCAACCCCGCCGCATAGACCAGCGCGCCAAGGATGATCGCCTTGCGACTGCCCAGCTTGTCCGCCATCGCCCCGAAAATCGGCTGTCCGATCCCCCAGGCCAGGTTCTGGATCGCGATGGCAAGGCTGAACTCCGCCCGCAGCCAGCCGAATTCCTCGGCAATCGGGATCTGGAACACCCCGAAACTGGCGCGCACCGCGAAAGACACCATGATGATGATGCAGCCCACGATCAGCACCGGCGTAAAGATCGAGGCGGGTTTCGCAACGGTGGGGCTGTGCATGGGGGGCCATCCTGACATGGTGTTGCGCGAACCTAAGCCTTTCGCGCGCAGCGTCAATTGACGAAATATGATGCTCTGCCGCAGTTTTGCTGATGGTCTGGCGTCTTTTCACCGGACCGCACGCGGGCTATGGAGAGGGCATGAAAACACTTCTCCAGATCTACAACGACCGCGTGCGTGACGGCAGTCTGACCGCCGACGATGCGCAGCTCGAGGCGTTGCCGGAACTGGAACGCATCCGCACCGCATTGGCCGCCCCCGTCAAACGCGGCCTGTTCCGCAAGGCACCGGAACCGCCCCGCGGCCTTTATCTCTGGGGCGGGGTCGGGCGCGGCAAGTCGATGCTGATGGACCTTTTTGTCGAACATCTGGACGCGCCGGTGCGCCGCGTGCATTTCCACGCCTTCATGCAGGAAATCCACAACGGCATGCACAAGGCGCGCCAACGTGGGGTCGAAGATGCGATTGCCCCCGTCGCCGCCGATGTCGCGGCATCGGTCCGCCTGCTGGCCTTTGACGAGATGCAGATCACCGATATCACCGACGCCATGATCGTGGGCCGCCTGTTCGAGGCGCTGTTCAAGGCGGGCGTGGTGGTCGTGACCACATCGAACCGCCCGCCCGATGATCTTTACAAACACGGGCTGAACCGTCAGATATTCCTGCCCTTCATCGCCCTGCTGAAGGACCGGATGGTGGTGCATGAACTGGTCAGCCACCGCGACTATCGTCAGGATCGGCTGCAAGGCTCGCCCACCTATTTCACCCCGATCAACGATGCCGCCCGCACCGCCATCGCGCAGGTCTGGGCCGATCTGACGGGTGGCGTGGCCGAACCCCTGACCCTGCATGTCAAGGGGCGGCAGGTCGAAATCCCCGCCTTCCGCAATGGCGTGGCGCGCGCCTCCTTCTATGACCTCTGCGGCAAACCCTTGGGGGCCGCCGACTATCTGGCCCTGGCCGAAGCCGCCCGCGTTCTGGTGCTGGAAAACATCCCCAGTCTGGGCCGCTCCAATTTCAACGAGGCGAAACGCTTCGTCACCCTGATCGACGCGCTCTACGAGGCCAAAGTTCGCCTGATCTGCTCCGCCGCCGCCGAACCGGAATACCTCTATCTTGAGGGCGAAGGGACGTTCGAGTTTGAACGCACCGCCAGCCGCCTGCGCGAGATGCAGTCGGTGGACTGGGCCCGCGACCCCGATTGATCGGCGCTCCCTTGCCGATGGACAAAGATGCAGTTCTGTCATGGCGCGGCGCGCGCTATCACCACCGCACAGTGTCAATCTTTCGAGGTGTATGATGGTATCCTTGTCCCGACGTGCCGCCTTTGGTCTGCTGGCCGCCCTTACCCTGTCAGCCTGCGCCCGGCCCGACGACGCCCCGCAGCAAGAGGCGCTGACGACCCGCG